>JALOPB010000163.1 GCA_025454115.1 Desulfobacterales bacterium
ATCCCGCTCTTCAGCGGCCTGAGCCGGGCGCAACTCGACCAATTTCAGGACATCGCCCTGGAAAAGAGTTTCGGTCGCGGCGAGTTGATTTTCTCCGAGGGTGACGAGGGCAACGGCTTCTACGTCGTTCTTCGGGGAACCGTAAAAATATTCAAGGTATCCCCCGACGGCAAGGAGCATATCCTGCATATTTTCTCCATCGGGCAGACCTTCGGAGAAGTCCCTGTTTTCGCCGGCGAGCATTTTCCGGCGAATGCGGAAGCCCTTCAGGATACGCGCGCGCTGTTTTTCCCGCGCTCGGCTTTCGTCGCCCTGCTCGAAAAAAACCCGGCGTTGTCCCTCAAGCTGCTGGCCGATCTGTCCCTCAAGCTGCGGCAGTTCACAGTTCAAATCGAAAACCTGTCACTCAAGGAGATCCCGGCGCGCCTGGCCACCTATCTGCTTTACCTGGCCGATGAGCAGGGATCTTTCGATCAGGTCACGCTGAGCATATCCAAGGGCCAGCTGGCCAGCCTCCTCGGCACGATCCCCGAAACCCTCTCGCGCATTTTCGCCAAGCTGTCTTCCCAGCAGCTCATCCACGTCGAAGGCCGGAAAATCGCCCTGCTTGATCCGGAAGGGCTGAAGGACCTGGCGCAATCGGGAAAGAGTCTATAGCGTTGTCGGCGTCGTGTTCGCCGGTCGATTTTTGGGTTGACATCCGCTCATTACAGCTTCTATATTCAGGGGCTATGAAATCAACGGCAGCCAAATCGATTCAGGTCCTGCTCGCCCTGTTTATTCTTGCCGCTGCGCTGGCTCCTGCCTGCACCGGCGCGGAGAACTGCAGCATGCCCTGTTGCCGGCACGAGGCCAAGCCGGTCCCACACCCGGCGGGTATGGCGTCTGCCGGAGCCTGTTGCGCCCCGACGGCGGATGACTCTGCAGACAACCTGTCCGGTTGCCGGTTCGCCAACATCAGCCCGGTCCTGCCGTCCGGGGTTGAACGCACCCCCGTCATGACCGCTGCGGTCAGCACGGCGGTTTTCGATGATCCGATCGAGCGGCCGGTCTTTACGCCGCCGCTCCGTTTTATGGATTCGAGTCCATCGGACACCCCGCTTTATTTACGCCTGCAAACCCTGTTGATCTAATCCCTCCATCCAAAACTTATTCTTTGCCGTTCCGAACCGGAATGCTGCTTTCAGCGGCCGTTGATGGGCGCTCCGCCAGCAAACCGGTTGCCTGTGTCCGACCATCTATTTCAATTTTGCAAAGGAGCATCGTCATGTCTCAGCAATCTGCCAACGACAAGCTGGCGGCCAAGAAGGCCGCTGTTCTCGGTACCCCTCAGCGCAACCGCAAGCCGCTCTTTGCCGGCCTTGCTGTCCTGGTTCTGCTGGCCGGCGGAGCCGTCTGGTATTTCAGTGCGGGCACTTCGTCAAACCCCCTAAACGCAACAACTGCCGCGCGGGTCTCCGGCGATGTCGTGTCTCTGCCGGCGGCCACCTTCGACGACGGAAAGGCACACTACTTCGAGCACAAACATGGCCGCATCACGATCCGTTACTTCGTGGTGAAGAGCGCCGACGGGGTCCTGCGGGCGGCCTTCGATGCCTGCGACGTCTGTTGGCCGGCGGGCAAGGGCTATGCCCAGGACGGCGATTTCATGGTTTGCCGGAACTGCGGCCAGCGCTTCCACTCGACCAAAGTGAACGAGGTCAAGGGCGGCTGCAATCCGGCGCCGCTCGATCGGCGCATGGAAAACGGGATGCTGCTGATCCGGGTGAGCGATATCCTGGACGGCCAAACCTACTTCGACTTCTCCAGAAAGGCCTGAACCATGACGCTGAAACGGATATCCATCCGCAACCTGATGCGGCGCAAAGGCAAGGCGGCCTTCATCCTGGCCGGACTGGTGATCGGTGTCGCCACGGTCGTCGGCATCTTCACCTTCGTGGAGGCGACCACCCACGACATCGCCCACAAGCTCGAACAGTACGGCGCCAACATTTTGATCGTACCTAAAACCGAAAACCTTTCTTTAAGCTACGGCGGGCTTTCGCTGGGCGGGGTGTCGTTCGATCTCGAAGAAATTCGGGAGTCCGAACTGGCGCGGCTGGCCACCATCCCCAACCACCGCAACATCGCGGCCGTTGGCCCCATCGTGCTGGGGGTCGCGTCCGTGGAGAGCCGCCGGATGCTGATGGCCGGCGTGGATTTCAAGGCGGCCGAGATTCTCAAGCCGTGGTGGCGGGTGGAGGGACGGTTTCCGCAGGACGACGAGGTGCTGCTGGGGGCCGAGGCCGCCCGGGCGCTGAGCCTTGAGACCGGTCAGCGCCTGTCCGTGAACGGCCGCAGTCTGGTTGTTTCCGGGCGGATCGAGGTCACCGGCTCCCAGGATGACCAGCTGGCGTTTCTCACCCTCGCCACAGCCCAGCAGCTCTTTGCCAAACCTGGAAAAATCACGATGGTCGAGGTGGCGGCTCTGTGCAAGGACTGCCCCATCGAGGACATGGTCCGGCAGATAGCGGCGGTGCTGCCCGGCGCCAAGGTCATGGCCATCCAGCAGGTGGTCAAAAGCCGCATGGAGGCCCTGGCTCAGTTCCAGAAGTTTTCTTACGGGATATCCGCCGTCATTCTTTTGATCGGCGGGTTGGTGGTGCTGGTCACCATGATGGGCAGCGTTCGGGAGCGCACCGAAGAGATCGGCGTTTTCCGGGCCGTCGGATTCCGGCGTTCACACATCATGCAGGTCGTATTTCTGGAGGCCGGGATCATTTCCGCGCTGGCCGGGGTTTTCGGCTACGGGCTGGGGTGGGCTTCGGCGGCGGCAGCGCTCGCCCTGTCCGGCGACGGCCATTCGGGGTCCGTTCCCTTTGCGCCCGAGTTGGCGCTGGGGGCGGTGGGCCTTGCGCTGGCCCTGGGGCTGGTCGCCACGGTCTATCCGGCGCAGATGGCATCGCGCCTCGATCCGAACGAAGCGCTGCGGGCGCTTTGAAACGCGCGTGGAAAGGAAAGACGCATGAGCTACATCGTTGCAGAACAATTGGGCAAGTCCTTCGGAGGGGGGGCGGCTGCGGTGCAGGCCGTTTCGGATTTGAATTTCCGGATCGCACCGGGCGAGTTCGTCGCCATCATGGGCGAGTCCGGCGCCGGCAAATCGACCCTGCTGGGCATGCTCGGGGCGATGAGTGCCCCGACCACGGGCCGACTGCACGTGGACGGCATCGACGTGTACGCGCTGAATCCGGACCAACTGGCCGATTTCCGGCGCGAATACCTGGGCTTCGTATTCCAGAGTTTCCATCTGGTTCCCTATTTGTCGGTAATCGAAAACGTCATGCTGCCGCTCGCCGTGAGCCGGCAGAGCAACCCGGAAAAGCAGCGTCGGGCACAGGAAGCACTGGCCCAGGTCGGTCTGGACGGGAAAGCCGGTCGGCTTCCCGGAGAGATATCGGGCGGCGAGAAGGAGCGGGTGGCCGTGGCGCGGGCGATCGTGAACGAGCCGCCGGTGCTGCTGGCCGACGAGCCCACGGGAAATCTGGATTCCGGAAACAGCCGCGAGATCATGCGGATGTTCCAGCGCTTGAACGCTTCCGGCATGACGGTCATCATGGTCACCCACAGCGCGGAATGCTCCGGCTATGCCGGGCGTGTCATGCAGCTGAGCGACGGTCGGCTGAAGAGCGACCAGCGCTCGGCCGCTTGCGCCCTGCGGCGGGCCTCGTAAGCCGACGCCTAGGCAAAGGGGCCATGGGATACCGCCAGCGGCTTCCGGCGGCAGAGGCGTTTCTTGACACTCCCCGGCCCGATCGTATATTTGACCGCGACCGGGGAGCGATCATCCGCCGGGAAGGCCTGATGCCTCAAACTGGGAGGGGAGCTTATGGTTTTCGGTTACAGCACCAATGCGTTCGTGAAGTTCCGGCTGGTGGACGCGGTGGCGCGGATCGCCCGGCTGGGGTTCAAGGGCGTTGAGATCATGGCCGACCGGCCGCATCTGTATCCGCCGGATGCCGATGAGACCGAGCTCGAGCGCCTTCAGCAGGCGCTGACCTCCGGCGGGCTCAAGGTGACCAACCTGAACAGCTTCACGCTGTTCGCGGTGGGGGACACGTATCTGCCTTCCTGGATCGAACCGGAGCGTCCGCGCCGGGAGATCCGCATCCGTCACACCCGCGACTGCCTGCGCCTGGCGCGGCGTCTGGGCTGCGCCAACATCTCGGTGCCGCCCGGCGGGCCGCTCTCCGGCGTCACCCGGGGCGAGGCCGAGCGGTTGTTCTACGAAGGGATCGAGCAGGTCGCGGCGCTCGCCGAAGAGTTAAACGTCCGGCTTCTGGTGGAGCCGGAGCCCGGCCTGATGATTGAGACCACCCGCCAGTTCCAGGAATTCATGCGAGGCGTGCGCTCGCCGGCGGTCGGCGTGAATTTCGACATCGGTCATTTTTTCTGTGCCGGTGAAGACCCGCGGGAGGCCTTTGAGACGCTCTTCCAATGGGTGGGGCACGTCCACCTGGAAGATATCGCCCCAACGCGGGTCCATCAGCATCTGATCGCCGGGCAGGGTGCCATCCGATTCTTGGATGTCCTGAGATGCATGCGGCAGCTCGGCTACGCCGGAGACATCAGCCTGGAACTCTATCCCTACGTCGATACCCCCGAGGAGGCCGGGCGGGAGAGTCTATCCTTCCTGAAACCGATTTTTGCCGAAGCAGGCTTTGCGCTTTAACCCCGGCCGGCGTCGACGGGGTTTACTACTCCGGGATACAATCAGGTAAATCTTCAGCCGATGTTCGGCGGGTCGGGGTTTCGGCCGCAGCGCGCCGCCGCCGATTTTTCAAGTGGTCCTGCCACGCCCCCCAGCCGTCAAGAGGAACCGCCGACAGGCAGAGACGGCCGGCGGGTGCGTGGGCATCGGTCCTCTGGGGCTGTCCGGGTTTATATGAAGCGGGCTTGCTGCCGTCCGCAGATTCGTTGAACGGATGGCGGCGGCGCGCTGCGGCCGAAACCCCGACCCGCCAATGAAGAACGTAGCTGCACCGAACAGAGTGGTAGCGCCCACCCGTCAGGTCCTGCCCGTATGGGCGCTTACCGTTAGAACCGGGCAGGGCGAGCGCCGTACCACCCGGTCGGTGGTCGATCCCATCAACAGGGATTTCATCAGGCCGTACCCCCGTACCCCCATTACGATCATGTCCATGTTCTGCGTCACGGAATAGGCGACCAGCTCCTCGTGCGGTTGCCCCCGCAGTACGACCACCTGCAACGAGCACCAGTTGCGGGCTTCCGGCGGCACCAGCTCTTCCAGCTTCTCTTTGAACACATCGGTGTGGACCATGTCCTGGGCCTGTTCGGCGGGCGACATGAATTCGCGGTAGGCCGGCGGCTCGCTCACATGAATGAGGTGCAGTTCGGCCTCGAACTCCTGGGCCAGGCTGAGCCCGTAATTCAGGCTGAGCACCGAGTCCGTCGAGAAATCGCAACCGACGAGAATTTTCTTCAGCCGGATGCCGGCGATGTCCCTGCCGATGAAGCCGTCCTCGGGGCTTTGCACGGCAAGCAGCGGACAGTTCAAGGTGCGCATCAGGCGCTGGGTCACCGATCCCAGGATGAGGCGTTTCAAGCCGGAGTGGCCGCGGGTGGAGGTGATGACGAGATCGACGCCTTTCTCTTCGACCAGGCGGGCGATTTCGGCGGCCGGCTGGCCGACCGCGATCAACGGCTCCCACGTGACCCGATCGAGCCCCGGTATTTGGGGCAGATGGGCCTGGGCCTCCTGCTGGATGCGCACCTGCTGGCCGATCGGGTCCAACTGGAACTCGCCGTAGATCGTAACCGCCGATAAGTCGATGATGTGACAGACGTAAAGCTTGGCGTCGAACTCCCGTGCGATGGCGACCCCATAGGGGATGGTGCGGTTGGAGAAATCCGAAAAATCGGTGGCGCAGATGATGCTTCGGAAATTCATTCTCATACGACACCTCCTTTTTAAGAGAAAAAGACTCAGCCCTTGATCACCGCCAGCGGCGCCAGCCGGGCTACCCGTCGCGCCAGACCGGCCCCGTGAACGACGTCTACGACCCGATCGACATCCTTGTAGGCGGCCGGCGCTTCCTCGGCCAGGCCGGCCATGCTGCCGGCGCGCACCCGGATTCCGTCGGCTTCGAGATCCCGGCGCAGAGCGGGCCCCTGCACCGAGCGTTTGGCCTGGTGCCGGCTCATGGTGCGGCCCGCGCCGTGGCAGGTGGAGCCGAACGCCTGGGACATGCCGCCTTCGGTTCCGACCAGCACCCAGCTGGAAGTGCCCATCGAGCCGGGCACCAGCACCGGCTGCCCGATGTCCCGATAGGCCGGCGGCAGCACCTCGGAACCGGGCCCGAAAGCCCGCGTGGCGCCCTTGCGATGCACGCATACCTCGACCATCCGTTCTCCCACCCGATGGGATTCCAGCTTGGCCATGTTGTGGGTGATATCGTAAATCTGGAAGAGGTGATGGTGCTTCAGCTTTCCGGCCAGCACCTGTTCGAAGGAGCGTCGAATATGGTGGGCCAGCACCTGGCGGTTGGCAAATGCATAATTGGCGGCAGCTTGCATGGCGGCGAGGTAGTCCCGGCCCTCCGGGCTGCTCAGCGGCGCGCAGACCAGTTCGCGATCGGGCAGATCGATGCCGTATTTGCGCACGGCTTTCTGGAAGAGGTTGACATAGTCGGTGCAGACCTGGTGCCCGAGGCCCCGCGATCCGCAATGGATCTGGACCACCACCTGCCCGGTGAAGAGACCGATGCGCCGGGCCGCCGTTTCGTCCGCGACCCGATCGACCATGTCCACCTCAATGAAGTGGTTGCCGGCCCCCAGCGTGCCGATCTGGCCCTTGCCGCGGTCGCGGGCGCGCGCGCTGACCTTCTCCGCATCCGCGCCGGGCAGGCAGCCTTCTTCCTCCGTGCGCTCCAGGTCGGCGGCGCTTCCGAACCCGCGCTGGATGGCCCACCGCGCGCCTTTTTCCGCCGACGCCGCTGGGGCAGTTGGCGTACAGCATCGTCGCCAGATCGTCCAGGTGGGGCCGGATGGCTTCGACGTCAATTCGGCTGGCCAGCAGACGGACCCCGCAGTTGATGTCGTAGCCCACGCCGCCCGGGGATATCACCCCATCCGGCAGGGCCGTAGCCACCACGCCGCCGATGGGGAATCCGTAGCCCTGGTGCATGTCCGGCATGGCCAGGACATGGTTGACGACGCCCGGCAGCGTGGCGGTATTGACCAGCTGTTCCAGGCTGCGGTCGCCGAGAATGTTTTCGATCAGGGTCTCATCGGCATAAAACCGGGCCGGCACGCGCATGTCCGGCCGAAACGACGCCGGGATTTCATAGAGGTAAGCGTCGATTCTGCGCAGATCGCGGATGTGCACCATGGGGTCCTCCTGAGCGCCGAGGAACGGCGGGTCACACGTCGAAGACCACGGTCACTACCAGACCTTCCGGCCGGCGGCCGATGGCTAGGTTGTGAAAGGTGACCGCCTTGACGTGTTTGTCCAACGCCTGAACCGGGGCGCCGCGGGCGACGGCCCTGAGTCGGGCGGGGGACAACTCGATGAAATCAAACCGGTTGAAGATCAGAGATTCGGTTTCCGCCCAGAAAGCCAGCTCGCTCAGCCAGGCCACCAGCAGGCCTTCCGCATCGATCGCTTGCAGTTCGATGTGTTTGGCGACGCTACCCGTCTCTTCGGAGCCCTCAGCCAGCATCAGGCTGTTCATGCCCGCCGCGGCATTCCCAAACAGGTCTGCAAGATCCCGGCCGTATATGCGCAACGCCCGGTCAGCGGTGTGTTCGACCTCTTCGAACCGTATGGTCACGGCAACTCCCGCCGGCGTTAATGGTATGGGGTCCCAGTCGGTCGGCACCGGTGCGGAGGATGGCAGAACTCAACCGATGCCGTCGGGCGGCCGCAACGAGGGATGACCCAGTATGTAATGAGCATCCCCCGGATGTCAAGCGCGCCAATCGGCGATGCCCGGTGCGGATCGGTGGAAAAGACGTTGCGCGCTTCGGCCGTCCGGCGTATGACCATTGTCGAAGCGCTGAGGAATTTGGCAGCATTGGACATATTTTATTGCCGGAGTAATATTGCTGAACGATTTCGTTTGCGGGAGGTGATGCGATGAAAGCCGTTTTTTTCGAATCCCATGGAGAAATCGATGTTCTGCGCTATGGCAGCGTGCCCGATCCGATTCCGTCGGTTGGGCAGGTGGTGGTGCGGGTGCGGGCCTGCGCCTTGAATTTTCTCGACATCTGGGTGCGGCGCGGCTGGCCGGGGCTGAAGCTTGAAAAGCCGCACTGGTGCGGTGCGGATGTGGCCGGCGAGATCGTCGCGGTGGGTTCGGGCGTGGCCGGCTGGGCCGTGGGGCAGCGGGTGGTCGTCGATCCCGGGATCAACCGGTTCGAAGACGAGTTCACCCGGCGCGGCGCGGCGTCAGTCAGCCCCGGATACAGCGTTCTGGGCGAGCATGTGCGCGGCGGAGCCGCCGAGTACGTGGCGGTGCCGGCCGCCAACCTGGCTGCGATGCCCGAGGGGCTAGACTTTCCTGCCGCCGCCGCTCCGCTGCTGGTCGGCCTGACGGCCTGGCGCATGCTGATCCACCGCGCCGCGCTTCATCCGGCCGAGACGGTGCTGGTGGTGGGGGCCGGCGGCGGGGTGAACAGCATGGCGATTCAGGTCGCCAAGCTCGCCGGGGCCATGGTGTGGGTCGTGGCCGACGGTGCCGAAAAGTCCGCCAAGGCCGCCCGGCTGGGCGCCGACCGGGTCATCGACCGCTCCCAAACGGATTGGGTTCGGGAGGTTCTAACGGCGACGGGCCGGCGTGGCGTCGACGTGGTGGTGGACAACGTCGGGCGGTCGACGCTGGCCGGCAGCATGCAGGCGGTGGCGCGCGGCGGCCGCATCGTGATCGTAGGAAACACCAGCGGACCCAAGGCCGAGATCGACATCCGCTTCATCTTCGGAAAGCAGATCAGCCTCATCGGCAGCACCATGGGCAGCCACCAGGATTTTCTAACCGTAACGGAGCTGCTCTGGAAGGGTAAGCTTGAACCGGTGATCGATCGGGTGTACCCGCTGAGCGAGGGGATCGAGGCCTATCGGCGCATGGAAGCCGGCGGGCATTTCGGCAAGATCGTCCTGCAGCCATGAAGCGACAAGGTGATATTTTCAGTCCCGTCCCTGGGTACTCGTTTGGGATGGATCATTCTGGACGAGAAGCTCAATTTTCAGATAGCCATTGCGGCGGCGGTATTATCGCTGGAGTTTTCATTGTAAAGCAGGGGGCGGCCCGGTTGAAAAATTCTTGATAAAGCCTCAAATCTTGACCAGACGACAAGTTCACAGTGCGGAAGGCGAAGGCAGGGATAGCACTAAAGATGAATAACGGCTAAAAGTGACATGGTCAGAAAAGTCTTCTCTAATTGGACTTTTTGTTAATTTTATCCGGTTGAGTCTTCCTTGTCAAAACCTCATTCTATCACGGATTTATCTCTGGTTATAAGCGTCAACAAACTGTTCGATCGTGATCCCGGCCTGCTTAATCGCGCTTCTGAGCGTTCCTTGCGCAAGCTCTTTATGGCGCGGGATCACGCACCCTTTATCTTGCCGCCGCATGACCACATGGCTTCCCTTTTGGCGCGCCTCGTGAAATCCCAATCTTTTAAACGCCTTGATGGCCTCATCGCCGGAAATCATAGGCAGCTCAGGCATGGGTCGGCACCTCAAAGGTGGTCATAATCGGGCGGTAGGTCGCCTTCGTGGGAAACTCTTCAAGATACAACTCCGTGGCTTCTTGGAGGTTTTTTACGGCTTCCTCGATGGTCTTTCCCTGACTGGCCGTCCCAACCTCAGGACATTGCGCCACATAAAGCTCATCTTCTTTGTGCACGATGGCAGTAAATGTGCTCATTGAATCACCTCGCGTTAGCTATAAAACAGTCCCTCGAATTCCCTACGCCTTGGGGTCACCCATTAAAGGGGTGTCACACCTGTAGTGTTGAGTCTCGATCAAGGAATAACTTTGCGAAAGTCTCTTCCGGGTCGACTTGTCTCCCAATCAGGATTCTGTCGCCTGCCCCAGACACCACCAAGGGCTTGCCGGAATGAAATGCCAGGGTTGACTTAATTGCTGAGTAATAATGTGGCCTTTTTATTCGGCGGTGTCAATCAAAGGTCGGGATCACACAGTCGCATGGGGATTCCAGTGCTACGCATAGCGCTTCATGACTTCGCGGAAGATGATGAGCTTCTGGATGTCCTGGGTGCCTTCGCCCAGGGACGATCCCCAGGCATCCATCGGAAACTTGTGGATGGG
>JALOPB010000462.1 GCA_025454115.1 Desulfobacterales bacterium
CTGGCGGAGTCCTGCTCCGGCTGCCGGTCTCGGCCGCCGGCACCCCGCTCCCATGGATCGACGCACTGTTCCAGTCCGCCTCGGCCGTTTGCGTGACGGGCCTGGCCACCATCGATGTGGGGCAGACGCTCAGCCCCGGCGGGCAGGTCATCCTGATTTTCCTCTTCCAGGTCGGCGGCTTGGGGATCCTGACGTTTTCCGCCGTGTTTTTTGCCATGCTGGGCCATGGCCTGGCATCCAAGGAACGCGACATCATGCAGTCGGTCTTCCTGCACTCCCCGCGCCGCGACCTTGCGCCCATCCTGAAATTTGTCTTTCTTTCGACGTTTCTGTACGAGGCCGCCGGCACGCTCCTGCTGTGGGCGCGCTTCTCTCTGGACTTCCCCTGGAGCGAGGCGCTGTTCAAGGCCGTCTTTCACGCCGTCTCCGCCTTCAACAACGCCGGCTTCTCGCTCTTCAGTGACAATATGCTATCCTACCAGGGCGATTGGATCGTCAACTTGACGATGATGAGCCTCATCGTCTCCGGGGGCATCGGATTCATCGTCCACTATGAGCTGCACATGCGGTTTTTCGGAAAGCAACGCCGGCTCTCGGTCCATACCAAGGTCGTCTTGGTGGCTACCGGCGTGCTGATCGCCGGCGGTGCCGCGCTGTTCTTCGTGTTCGAGAGCCATCGCATGCTGAAGGATCTCCCCTGGCAGAATCGATTGCTGGCGTCCCTGTTTCAATCGATCACTCCGCGAACAGCCGGCTTCAACACCGTGGACACCGGCTTGCTCGCCAATGAAACCATTCTGCTGATGATCGCTCTGATGTTTATCGGAGCTTCTCCGGGCTCCACCGGCGGAGGCGTCAAGACGACCAGCGCCAGCCTGCTCTTCCTGATCATGTGGAGCCGGTTGAGAGGCCGCGAGGACGTAAATGTTTTCAACCGCACCATCCCCCGAGAGCTCTTGCAGCGCACGATTTCCATCATCCTGGCAGCAACGCTATCGATCTGCTTGATCATTGCGGCCCTGATGCTGTCGGCGGATGACGGAGGTCGTGTAACCGAAAGCCGCCACCTCTTCGTGGAGTATATTTTCGAAACCGTGTCGGCGTTCGCAACGGTGGGGCTTTCCATGAATTTGACCCCCAGCCTGAACACGCCTCAGAAGGTAGCGATCATCCTGATGATGTTTGCCGGTCGCGTCGGGCCGCTGACTCTGGCTTTCTCGCTCGCACGCCTGACCACGAAAAAAGGCTTCACCTACGCCGAAGAAGGGGTCATGGTTGGATAAGGAGGCTGTGTCATGAAACGTGTCGTGGTGATCGGATTGGGTATTTTGAATCGGGACGTCGTCCAGAAAATCAGAGATCACAGCACCAAGGCGGTAGTGGCCGACGCCACCGACAAGGATGTGCTCGAATCCATTGGCATCGATGCAGGCGATACGGTCGTTATTTCATTCGGAGAGGACCTGTCGGCCAGCACCCTGCTGACGCTATACTTGAAGGAAATGAAGGTCAGGGAAATCTTCGTCAAGGTGCCGAACGAGGACTACAAGCGCATTCTGCTAAAAGTGGGGGCCAGCGAAGCCATCATTCCCGAACGTGAAATGGCCAACAAGGTGGCGCGGAGCATCATCTCGCCGAATGTCCTGGAGTACCTGCCGATTTCCGAAGACTACACGATTTGCGAGCTGGCCCCGCCCACGGCGTTCATCGGCAAAAGCCTGGCCGAACTCGACCTGCGAAAAAAATATCAACTGCAGGTGATCGCCATCCGCGATGTGCTCTCGGAGAGCATGCAGCTGGTGCCCCGCGCCAGCTCGATCATTAAGGACAGCGACGTGCTGGTGATCATCGGCCGGGAGGAAGACATCCAGAAGGTCAAATAGCGACGGTTTTAGGGAAACTCGGCGCAGAACCAGTCGATGAGCCTGCGGGCGATGCTGATGGGCGGCGGGATTTCCGGCAGCCGGTCCGCGCGGAACCATCCGGCGTCGGTGATTTCCGCCGGATTGACGCGGATGTCGCCGGCGGCATGCTCCGCGGTAAAGGCCACCATGAGCGAATCCGGAAAGGGCCAGGGCTGGCTTCCGAAATAGCGGATATTTTGAACCTGCACCCCGGTTTCCTCGAATACCTCGCGCTGCACGCATTCCTCCAGGGTCTCTCCGGGTTCCACGAAACCGGCCAGCACGCTGTAGAATTTGACCGGAAAGCGGACGGCGTGCGCCAGGAGCAGCTCTCGCCCCTTGACCACCGCCACGATGATGGCCGGCGAGACGCGCGGATGGTTCAGCAACCCACAACCCGGGCAACGTTTGGCCCGCTCCTGGGGGTGATCCTCCATGGGCGTTCCGCAATGGCCGCAAAAGCGGTGGTTGCGGTGCCAATGTACGAGCTGTCCGGCACGTCCCGCCACCCAGATCAATTCCTCCTCCATCCGGCCGAACAACTCTCTTAACCCTTTCCAGACAAAGCCGGGCGGAGCCGGTGGATTCGACGCGAAGCTGGCGGCCCAGCAGGCCGATCCGTTCCGCTCACCGAAGTAATGCTGCCATACCGGGCCGGTACGGAGTGCCGCCACGTCTTCGATAGACGGGATGCACAGTGGCCCCTCAGCTTGTTTCAGGAGGATTTTGCCCGAATCGAACCCAAAACACAGCGCGCGCGGCGCCGGCCCCAAACTCGGCTGAAACCCTGAAACAAACGGCATGGTACCCTTACCCCCAGAGACCGGAACAGCGGTTGTTATGGCGATTGACACGAAACGGCGAGGGGTCGATGTGGGGCGTCTGCCCGCAGATCATCTCCTGCACCAACTTGCCCGTGGCCGGCGCCGCAGTGATCCCCAGCATGCCGTGGCCGGTTGCGATCCAAAGATTGCGGAAGCCGGGGGCTGGGCCGATCAGCGGCAGGTCATCGAAGGTCATGGGCCGCAGCCCGGTCCACTCTTCGATCACGGCCTCTCCCACGGGCTCCTTCAAATAATCGGCTGCGGCAGCCGTCAAGGCAGTAAAACGCCGTGGATCCGCGGGTGTGCCGAATCCCGAGAACTCCATGGTCCCGCCCAGGCGGTAGCCGCTCGGCCAGGGGGTTGCGACCACCCGTCGCTCCGAAAAACTGCAAGGAATGCTGGGACATACCGCCGGCCGAGTCATGGTAATGCTGTAACCCTTGCCGGGCTGCAGCGGCAGCCGCAGCTTGAGCTGAGCCGATAGGAGCGCCGACCAGGCGCCGGCGGCGACCACCACCTCACGGGCTTGGAATTCTCCACGGTCCGTGACGGCCGCCGCGATGC
>JALOPB010000011.1 GCA_025454115.1 Desulfobacterales bacterium
CAAGATCGAGCGGCGCCCACAGCTTGGTTTTCTGGCCTTTCAGCATGGCCACCTGCGCCATCATGTTCACGTCCGCCGGCGCAACTCCCGCTTTGGCGGCCTGCTCCAGCTGGACGAGCCAGGCCTCACCGGTGGGCTCGGCCACCGATTCGACCTTGATGCCGGTCTCCTTGGTGAAATCCGGAAAGATGTGCTTGTCGAAGGAATCCTTGAAGTAGCCGCCGTAGACGCCGACTTTGAGCGACTTTTCAGCCGCCAGCGCCGGTTGCGCAGCCATGGCTGCAACGCCGAGGATCAGGAGGGACCAAATCAGACTGGATCTCACGTTCATGAGTGTTCTCCTCAAATAAAAGTTGATTTCAATGGAGCGACGAAAACTGGCCCTATATTGCAAAAAGGCCTTGGGGAGTCAAGAACAGCTTGAAGCTCTGGCCGCCTCCCGGCCCTCTTCATCGCTGCCTGATTTCATCCGGCGCTGTATATTTGCTGTTGACACGTCCGCACGAGGCAAATTATGTTAAGCAACATTTTTTCATTCTCCAGCAGTAATCTCAGAAGCACATGCCCGGTGCTGATGTCTTGTCTACTAGGACCGCCGGGTCTTCCGATCGTCGGAACATCATGAACCTACAATCATGGAAGGAGAAGGACATGAAGCGAATTTTCCTAATCGGCTTATTGGTGCTGAGCCTGGCGCTGCCCGGCATGGCGCTGGCTCAGGATGCGTTCAAGATCGGAGTGGTGACCTCGCTGTCCGGCGATCTGGCTACGGGCGGCAACGTGACCAAACGCGGGTATGACCTCTGGGCCAAGGACGTGAACGCCCGCGGGGGCATCGAGATCCAGGGCAAGAAATACCCGGTCAAGCTCGTCTACGGCGACGATCAATCCCAGGCAGCCCAGGCCGCATCTGCGGCCGAGCGCCTGGCCGTGCAGGAGAAGGTCGACTGCGTGCTGGGGCCTTATGCCTCGGGCGTGACCCTGGCCGCCGCCCCGGTGCTTGAAAAGTACAAGATCCCCATGATCACCGGCTCGGCCGAATCTCCGCTGATCTGGCGGCAGAACCCGCCGTTCAAGTACACGTTTGGGACCATCCCGCCGGTCAACTTTACCGGATCAGGAGTCATCAAGAGCCTCAAGGCCCTTCCGGACGGTCCCAAGACCGCTGTCATCTACGGCACGAACGACGCGTTTTCCAAGGCCACGGCCGAGGCGTTCCAGGCCACCGCGGAAAAGGAAGGGATCAAGGTCCTCAAGTTCAACATCATCCCGGTCAAACAGGACATGACCCCGCTGATGTCCGCGGCCAAGGCCCTCAACCCGGACCTCATTGCCTTCGGCGGCCATGACGAGGAACTCATCAACCTAGTGAAGGCCCTGGTCCAGATCGACTTCACGCCCAAGTTTCTCCTCATGCACTACGGCGTGACCGAGCCCGCATTCATCGAAGCCCTCAAAAAGAACGCCGACGGGGTTCTGGGAGGATCGGTCTGGAACGTGAACATGGACATCAAGGGGCAGATCGGCTGGCCCACGGCCAAGGCCTACGCGGACGTGGCCATGGCCGAATACAAGGTCCCCTCCGACTACACCCAGGCGGGATGTTCGGCAGCCGGCCTCGCCTTCGAAGCGGCCCTGAAGCAGCTGGCCGTACCGCCGCCGCTGGACGAAGCCGCCCGCACCAAGCTGGTGTCGATTCTGGAGAAGATCGACATCCAGACCTTTTACGGCCGGGTCAAGTTCGCCGAGGAAGGCGAATACTACCACTCCAACGCCGGTTTGACGCCGTTCACGGTCCAGATCCTCGACGGCAAGGAGATGGTCGTTGCGCCCGCCGACAAGGCCCAGGCCAAACTCCTCTATCCCTTGAAGCCCTGGAAGCAGAGATAGAATGCTGACCCTGCTTCCCCAAGCCATCATCGACG
The DNA here is from genome assembly GCA_025454115.1 of Desulfobacterales bacterium. Taxonomy (GTDB): domain Bacteria; phylum Desulfobacterota; class Desulfobacteria; order Desulfobacterales; family SpSt-501; genus SpSt-501. The sequence continues at coordinate 1,926 of JALOPB010000011.1, forward strand.
GACTCCTCCTGGGAGGGATCTACCTCACGGTGTCCATCGGCTTCTCGCTGGCCTACGGAGTCCTGCACATCATTGATTTCGCCGTGGGCGAGTGGATCATGCTGGGGGCCTTCCTCGGTCTCTATCTCACGGCCTGGACGGGCTGGGACGCCATGTTCTTCCTGCCGGCGGTCTTCGTCGTCTTCGCCGTGGTGGGATGGTTCACCCAGCCCCTGATCCAGCGGGTCACCAGCGGAGCCAAGGGCCGGCCCGTACTCATGGCCCTGGTCTTCACGTTCGGCCTCGCCCTCACGTTTCGTGGAACCGCACAAACCGTCTTCGGCATCTTCACCCACTCCCTACCGACGGAGCTCGCCGCGGGCTCCTGGTACTGGGAGCTGGGGCCGTTCATGATGACCGTCCCGCTGGTCCGCCTGGCCGGGTTGATTTACGCCCTGGCCATTACAGTGGGGTTGACCTACCTGCTCAAACGCACGGATCTGGGCCTCGCCATCCGGGCCGTGGCCCAGCACAAGGATGCCGCGGGCCTCATGGGTGTAAACATCCAGCGGACCAACGCGGTGGTGTACAGCCTTTACGTAGGGATCAGCGCCATGACCGGAGTGTTCATCGGCGCCATCATCTCGCTGAACTCGGGAATGGGGCCGGATCTGAGCCTCTTCGCCTTCTTCGTGGTGGTCCTGGCGGGGATGGGCTACCTCCCCGGGGTCCCCTGGGCATCCTTCCTCCTGGGGCTCATCCAGTCCTTCTTCCTCATCTTCTTCAACCCGAGCTGGACGCTCCTGGCCGTGTTCACCGTACTCTTCCTCATCCTGCTCGTGTCCCCCACGGGGCTTTTCCGGAGAGGAGTCTGACTCCATGCCCGACGCCGCCTGGAAGAAATTTGTCGTGGTGGCCGGACTGGTCGCCGGCCTCTTGGCATTTCCCGTGGTGGTGCAGGACGCCTTCCTCCTGAGGCTATTCACCGAAGCCCTCATGTGGATCGGGCTGGCCATCACGTGGGATCTGATTGCGGGCTACATCGGCTACCTCAACTTCGGGCACGGGGTCTTTTTCGGCTTCGGGGCGTACACGACGGCGATCCTCTTTACCAAGGCGAATCTCCCCTTCTGGCTGTCCATGACCATCGGCGGCGGGGTGGCCGCCCTGGCCGCCTTCGTGATCGGCTGGCCGGTCTTGAGGCTGCGCGGGGCCTATTTCGCCATTGCCACCTGGGCCTTCGGCCGGGCCGTCATGCAGCTCGCCCTGGTGCTCGATATCACGGGCGGCCCGGACGGCATGCGGCTTCCGCCGTTTCTCAACCCGCATTTTTTCGCCTATCTGATGCTGGCCGTAGTCGGCATCACGTACGCAGTCCTCTGGGTGCTCCTGGAGCGGGCCCCTTTCGGCCTCAAGCTCAAGGCCATTCGTGAGGACGAGTCGGGGTCGCTCGCCATCGGACTCAACCCGGCCAAGCTCAAGCTCCAGGCCTTGATCCTGTCCGCCGCGCCGGCGGGTCTCATCGGCGGCGTGTACGCTTACTGGATCACCTTCATCGATCCGGCTTCGGTCTTCGGCGACCTGGTGACGGATCAAGCCGTGGTCATGGCCGTGTTCGGCGGGATGGGCACCCTCATCGGCCCGGCCATCGGAGCGGTCTTTTTCCTGACGTTCAAGACTTACTTCTGGGCCTATCTTTCAGACTACCAGGTCCTGTATCTCATCATCCTGGGGGTTGCCATCGCCGCCTGCGTGGTCTTTCTCCCGGATGGCATCTGGGGCGCCGTGACCCGCCGCCAGGAGGGCCGCCGAGCCCTCCGCAAGGGTCTGTCCCTGAGTCAGGCAGATGCGGCCCAGCCGGCTCGTCCGTCCGCGGCAGGGCGCAGGGGCGGGAAGGAGGGATAGGTGGCGAAGCCCATCCTGAGCCTCAGGAACGTAAGCAAGGCCTTTGGCGGGTTGAAAGCCGTGAACCAGGTTTCTTTCGAGGTGTCCGCAGGAGAGATCGTGGGGCTTATCGGCCCCAATGGGGCCGGTAAGACAACGGTCTTCAACCTCATCAGCGGATACGATCCGCCCACCGAGGGAAACATCTCTTTCAACGGCCGGGAAATCGGCGGCCGCAAGCCCTTTGAACTCGCCGCCATGGGCATCGGCCGGACATTCCAGATCGTGAAGCCGTTTGCCGGTCTCTCGGTCCTCGATAACGTCACCGTGGCATCCTATCTTCGGTACCCCGCTCAGCGGGATGCGCGCCGCAAAGCCCGCGAGGTTTTGGAGTTCATCGGCATGGGCGATCGCGCCGATATGCCGGCAGCGGGGCTCACCCTGGCCGGCCGCAAACGGCTGGAGATCGGCAAGGCCCTGGCTCTGGAGCCCAAGCTCATTCTTTTGGATGAGGTGGTGGCCGGGCTCAATCCGACCGAGGCCGATCAAACCGTCCAATTGATCCTGAGCATCCGGGATTCGGGGGTGACGACCCTTATCGTGGAGCACATCATGCGGGTCATCATGGGGATCAGCCATCGGGTGGTGGTGCTCAATTACGGAAGCCTCATCACTCAGGGAGCCCCGGAGGAGGTCGCCCGCGATCCGCAGGTCATCGAGGCTTATCTGGGGGAGTCCAAATGAGCGCCTTGCTCAAGGTCGAGGGGATCGACGTCTTCTATGGGCCGGCCCAGGCCCTCTGGGGGGTTTCTTTCGAGGTGACCCGAGGGCAGCTCGTGTCGCTGGTCGGGACCAACGGCGCCGGCAAGACCACGACGCTGCGGACGATTTGCGGCCTCAACGAAGCAAGGGCCGGCCGCATCTTCTGGGACGGCCGTGAAATCAACGGACTCCCGGTCCATGAAATCATGGATCTGGGAGTATCTCTAGTGCCCGAGGGCCGCCAGCTCTTCCCCAAGATGACCGTCGAGGAGAACCTGACCATCGGCTCGTACCTGAACCGCACCAAGACCAACCGTAGCCGCAACCTGGACTGGGTCTACGAGCTTTTCCCGAGGCTGTCCGAACGGCGGCAGCAGCTGGCCGAAACCATGAGCGGCGGCGAGCAGCAGATGCTGGCCATCGGCCGCGCCCTGATGCAGGAACCCCAATTCCTCATGCTGGACGAGCCCAGCCTGGGGCTGTCGCCGGTTCTGGTCCAGGATATTTTCCGGATCATCAAGGACTTCCACGACCGCGGAATGACCACTCTACTGGTCGAGCAGAACGTGAGCCAGACCCTCCAGCTGGTCGATTACGCATACGTTATGGAAAACGGCCGGATCATCATGGAGGGCAAGGGCCGCGACCTGGCCGACAACCCCAAGATCAAGGAGGCGTATCTGGGGTTCTAGCGATTCTTCATAAGCACCAAACCCTGCAAAGGTTTTTATCAAGCATCCCGTATCCAGCATCCAATATCTCAATCAAGCTGCGACCAAAGGAGTCTAAACATGAGCACCGTCCAAACCAACGAAGCACTGAGTCAAATGAGGAACCAGGTCATCTCCGCGGGAGTGTCGAGTGTCACACCCGTTCATGTCGAATCCGCCCGGGGCGCCATCGTGCGTGACGTGGAGGGTCGGGAATACATCGATTTCGGGGGCGGCATCGGCGTCATGAACATCGGCCACTGCCACCCCAAAGTGGTGGCGGCCATCAAGGCCCAAGCTGAAAAATTCCACCACACCTGCTTCATGGTGAGCCCCTACGAGGTGGCGATCACGCTGGCCGAAAGGCTCTGCGCCGTGACGCCGGGCCAGTTTCCCAAAAAGGCCATTTTCGTGAACAGCGGGGCCGAGGCCGTTGAAAACGCGGTCAAGATCGCGCGGTACTATACCAAACGGCCGGCCGTCATCGTCTTCGAGAACGCCTACCACGGCCGCACCCTGCTCACCATGACCATGACGAGCAAGGTCAAGCCCTACAAGTTCGGCTTCGGACCCTTTGCCCCGGAGGTCTACCGCATGCCGTTCGGCGACGTGGCCGGCCCGGAAAAGCTGAAAGACGTTTTCCTCAAGCACGTGAATCCCGAAGCGGTGGCCTGCGTCGTGGCCGAGCCGGTCCAGGGCGAGGGCGGCTTCATCGTCCCGCCGCCCGGCTATTTCCAGGAGCTGGCCAAGATCTGCCGCGAGAACGGCATCCTGTTCGTCGCCGACGAGATCCAGAGCGGCATGGGCCGCACCGGCACGATGTTCGCCATCGAGCATTGGGGGGTCGAACCCGACCTGATCACGGTCGCCAAGAGCCTGGCGGCGGGCATGCCGATCGCCGCGGTCGTGGGCCGCAAGGAGGTCATGGATTCGGTTCACCCGTGGGGGCTCGGCGGGACCTACGGCAGCAACCCGGTGGCCTCCGCGGCGGCCCTGGCGGTCCTGGAGGTCTTCGCAGAGGAGGACATGCTCGGGAAGTCCAAAGCCCTCGGGAAAAAACTCTTCGAACGCTTCGAAACCTTCCGCAAGAAATACCCGGTCGTGGGGGAGGTTCGCGGCCTGGGGGCCATGCTGGGCCTGGCGCTGGTAAAGGGCGCGAACCGCGAGCCCGCCGCGGACGAGGCCAAGAAGCTCGCCGCCTTCTGTCTGGAGCGCGGCCTCATTATCCTGACCTGCGGCACTTACAGCAACGTGATTCGGGTGCTCGTACCCTTCGTCGTCACAGACGAGCAGCTGGAGAAGGGCCTGGCGATCCTCGAGCAGGGTCTGGCGGAGGTTTCGGCATAAAAATGCTGATCCTGGATGCAGGAGTAGGAGGGGTCACCAGATGACTTCAACCCCCTGAAGCTGCCTCAGGCGCTTATCCGACGTCAACAGCGGCATGCCGGTCACGCGAGAGGTGGCGGCGATGATCTGATCGGCGGGATCGGCATGCATACCGTTGATGAGGGTGCTCTCCACCGCTATTTCGGCGGTCAGTTCCACCAATCGAATATCAAACTCCTTGAGCGATCTTTGGATCCAGGTCAACGTGGGGATGCTGAGCCCCATTCGCCTCTTTTCCACCAGTTTGGCCAGCTCCCAGCAGGAAATTGCAGAAATAAATTTTAGCGACGCCTGCTGCAGGGCTCTCAAGGCTCTGGCTGAAAGCGATTTCCGGTCCTCCATGCTGAGCCAGATCCACACGTGCGTGTCCAACAGCAGCTCGTTCACTGGGAAGCCTCCCAATCCTTTTCAGCCACCGGCGAAACGATATCTCCGACGAAGAGCACCGTGTCTTTCAAGGAACTCTGCTTGGGAGTGCTCTCGTACGGAATGATTTCAGCAATAGGTTTGCCGCGCTTGGTGATCAGGACCCTTTTTTTATGCTTCTTGACGTCCTCCAGCACTGCCAGGCAGGTTGCCTTGAATTCGGAAACGGATAATGAGGGCATGTCGTCTCCATATGTCTATGGTCATGTGTCTATGGTCATTTTAGGCGAAAAAGCAACCGATGTCAATGAGCAAGCTTCCGGCCGTCTGCAGTCCGGTCCGCTATCGGAACCTTATCTGATTGAACGCGGGGCTGGCCTTACACGTACCCGAACAACTGAGGCACCCACATGACCACGATGGGGAAATAGGACGCCACGACGAGGGTGAAGGCGTGCGCCGCCAGAAAGGGCATGGTCCAGCGCGTGACCAGAGAAAACGGGTACCCCGTAATCCCGCACACCACGAACAGCAGCACCCCCACCGGCGGCGTGATGAGCCCGATGGAGAGGTTCAGCACCATGACCAGCCCGAAATGAAGCGGATGGATCCCGACGGCCTGGGCCACGGCCAGAAGGGTGGGTGAGAGGATGATGATGGCGGCCCCGCCCTCCATGAACATGCCCACGATAATCAACACGACGTTGATGAGAAGCAGGATGAGGTAGGGGTCCCGGGTGAGCCCGAGCAGAACGGCGGCGATCTTCTGGGGGATCTGCTCGGCGGTCAGGACCCACGCGAAAATGTTGGCCATCCCGATGATGAGAAGCAGCACGGCCGTGGTGATGCCGCTGTTCACCAGGATCCGGGCCAGGTCCTTCAGCCGCAGCTCCTTGTACACCCACAGACCCAGGGCAAGCCCATAGAAAACCGCTACCACGGCGGATTCGGTCGGGGTGAACACCCCCGCAAGGATCCCGCCGATGATGATCACGGGGGCCACGAGGGCGGGTCCCGCGGACACGAATTCCTTCCAGACCCGGCGCCAGGTCAGGGGCACGGGATCGCGCGGGTAGTCGTGCTTCACCGCGAAATAGTAGGCCATGGCCATCATGGCCAGGCATTGCAGAACACCCGGGATCACGCCGGCGGCGAAAAGACCTCCGATCGAAACACCGGTGGTCACTCCCATGATCACCATGAAGATCGAAGGCGGGATAATAGGACCCATGACGGCGGCGGCGGCCACGAGGGCGGACGCAAACCCCTTGCCGTAGCCCTGCTTCACCATGCCCGGAATGAGGACGCTTCCGAGGGCCGACGCATCCGCCACCGCCGATCCGGAGATGCCGCTCAGGAACATGGCGGATACGACCGTCGTGTGCGCCAGCCCCCCGCGAACTTTGCCCACCAGCACGTTGGCGAATGAAATGAGCCGCGCGGTGGTGCCCCCCACGTTCATGATGTCCCCGGCCAGAACGAAAAACGGCACCGCCATGAGGGGAAACGAGTCGATCCCGGTGAAGATCCGCTGGGCGATCAGATTGAGCGGCACATCCATGGCGACGAGCACGACCAGCGAGGTGATCCCCAGGCAGAACGCGATGGGGAACCCCAGGATCAATGTCAGAGCGAAGACGGTGGCCATCAAGGGGATCATGGATGCCTCAACCGTCCAAGGTGGCCGCCGATATCTTCCGGCGGGCGCCGGGCTCGGCGGGGTAGATGTCCTGCAGGACCCCCGCCGCCAGCTCGATGATCATCAGCGCCGCTCCCACGGGGACGGCGAGATACGGGAAAAACATGGGGATCCGCATGGCGGGGGACAGCTGATCAAGATTGATCAGGGCGAGCGCCAGCCCCTGCTTGGCCAGAATGAGGAGGAACAGGATCGTCAGCACCTGGACGAAAACAGCCACCCCGGCTGCGGTCCTGGGCGGCAGCCGGTTGACGACCAGCGTCACGCCGATGTGCCGGCCCTCCCGCAGGGCGACGAAGGAGCCCACCATCCCGGTCCAGATCATGAGGTACCGGGCCAGCTCCTCCGACCAGGGCAGGGGGATGTAGATCACGAAACGAAAAATGATCTGCAGCATCACGACGACGGACATGACCGCCCCGGACACCACGAGCAGCGCCATGGCCACACGCCGCAGGCCATCGCACAACCGGTTCAACCATCGGATGAGCGTGGTCATCCCGTTCCTTTACAGAAAAAAGTGGAAAGCCTGGTTCACCCCCCCGCCGTCTATGGGAACTGCAGACAGGCAGAGACGGCCGGCGGCTTCGTGGGCATCGGTCCTCCGGGGCTGTCCGGAACCATATGGAGCGGGCTGGCTGCCGTACGAAGGTTCGTTGAACAGATGGTTGCGGCGCGCTGCGGCCGAAAACCCGACCCGCCGAACCTCAGCTTACGTTGAACCTGTTTACGTGCCGGAGTAATAAATCCTCCGGTTCGCCCTATTTCTTGACCCATTCGGCGTATTTATCGTTGGCCAGCTTGATGTGGTCTTTGACGATCTGATCGGCCTTGTCTCCGACCTCCTGCTCGCCCTTCTTTGCGGCGGCCAGGGCCCTGTCCACCCACTCCTGCCCCACCTGTCCCTTCAGATAGGCCAGGGCCGCCGGCTGAGCCAACTCGCGGTACTGGGCCATGTCCGCCATGGTGGGCTGGTAGACGACCATGCCCTTGTCCTTGAGCTTCTGGAGTCCCTCGATGTTGGCCTGCTGCGAGAAGCCGTTGTGGGAGGCGGCGAGCATTTTGGCCGCCTCGGCCACCCGCCGCTGCTGCTCGGGGGTCAGTTTCTTCTGATAGAACTCCTCGTTGATGAAAATAATCAACGGATCGTAGAGATGGCCGTCCAGCGACATGTACTTCTGCACCTCGTAAAACTTCATGTCGTGGATGAGCACGATGGGGCACTCCATTCCGTCGACCACCTTCTGCTGGAGCGCGGTGTAGAGCTCCCCGAAGGCGATAGGCGTCGGCGCGCCGCCCAGGCTCTTCACCATCTCCATGTGCACCGGGTTTTCCATGGTGCGGATCTTGAGACCCTTCATGTCCTGGGGCGCCTTGATCTCACGCGAGTTGTTGGTGAAGTGGCGGTAGCCGTTTTCGGTCATCCCCAGGATGCGGACACCGGTCTGCTTCTGGAACGCCTCGGCAAAGGCCTGACCGAATTCGCCATTGTACGCATTCCAGGCGGCCGGGGCGCTCGAAAACAGGTACGGAATGCCCATGACCATGACCGGCGAAAAAAAGCCTGCCACGGGTCCCGAGGAAAGGGTGCCCATCTGGATGGTCCCCATCTTGATCCCTTCCAGAGACTCCCGTTCGTTGCCGAGGGCCGAGGCATGGAAGGCCTGCACCTCCACCTCTCCCTGAGTGCCCTTTTCCACCATGGCCTTGAAGATCTCGACGGCCTTGACCGTCCGGTTGTCCGGATTGTTCGGACCGGCATTGGATAATTTGATCACCACCTTGGCCGATGCGCCGGCCGCGAGAAAAAACACGAAGACCACCGCCGCAAGGGAACAAAGAAGCCGTTTCGTCTGCATACTACCTCCTTTGGATGTTGGGCGCCTCTGCCGGGGCGCCGCACAGAAATGCTCGACCGTTGACCGCCCGTTCCGAGCCTGAGGCGCACCAGCGCTCTCCTCGCCCGATCGGTGAAAACCACTATAGAAACGGCCGGCTATGGGTGTCAAGGCCGGACACCATTTGACAACCCCTCCGGAACACTTTACAAATTTGTCATTGACGCTCCTTTTCCTGAAGGAAAGCACCCCATGACGCTGCCCATCGAAAGCTTCGCCGCGGATTTCGATCCGAAGTTCAAGATCTTTCATGAACTCATGGCCCGCAAAGTGCGCGATGTGCTCCTAGTCTCAACCCCTTACGATGCCTGGATCATGGAGGAGGACTGTCGGCTGTCCGAGAGGATCATCAACGAATACCGCGGATTGAACCTGAGCAATCCGCCGCGCATCACCTGGGTGCCGTCGGCAGCCGCCGCGCTCTCCGCGCTGGCCGGAAAGCACTTCGACCTGGTGCTCAGCATGCTGCACCCGGCGGATGCCGACGCCGGCGTTTTCGGCCGGAAGATCAAGGACCATCGCCCGGACCTGCCCGTATTCCAGCTGAGCCATGAGTCGTTAGCGTCCTCCACCGAAGCCGGAGCGGAGTTTCCCAAATTCCCCGGTGTGGATCGAACGTTCCTGTGGTCCGGCAACACCGACCTGTTGCTGGCCATGGTCAAGAGCACCGAAGATCGCTGGAATGTCGAACACGACACGTCCTCCGCCGGCATACGGGTTATTCTGCTGGTCGAGGATTCACCGGTCTACCTTTCGTCGCTGCTGCCTCTGCTCTACAAGGAAGTGGTTTCGCAGATCCAGGCGGTCATGGAGGAGGGCCTAAACGAGGAGCATCGCCTGCTCACCATGCGCGCCCGGCCCAAGATCCTCGTGGCCGAGGACTATGAGGAGGCTTCGCGGATCTTCGACACCTTCCAGCCTTACATCCTGGGCGTCATCTCCGACGTGCGCTACCCGCGCGGCGGCCGGCTCGATGAAAACGCCGGCATCGACTTCCTCGAACGGGTCAAACGCGAACGCTTCGACATTCCGCTGTTGTTGATCAGTTCGGATCCCTCCAACGCGCAGCGCGCCGCCGTCATACCGGCGAATTTCGCCTACAAGCTCTCGCCCAGCCTGCACGAGGAGGTCCACGCCTTTTTCCGAGACCATCTCGGGTTCGGCGACTTCGTCTTCCGCCGGCCGGGCGGCGAGGAGATCGGCCGGGCGGCGAACATGCGCGCCCTCGAACGCCGCATGGCCGAAATCCCGGAGGAGTCCTTCATCTACCACTGCAACCGCAACGACTTCTCCCGCTGGCTCTTCGCGCGCACCGAGATCACCCTGGCGAGCAGGGTGCGGCCGCTGCGGGACGCCGATTTCCAGAGCGTCCAAAGCCACCGCGATTATTTGGTCTCCATCATCCACTCGCGGCGCAGCCGGCGCCAGAAAGGCATCGTCGTTAATTTCGAGGCCGGAGACTTCGACCTGGACGCCGAGTTTTTCAAAGTCGGCAAAGGCAGCCTCGGCGGCAAGGCCCGGGGCCTGGCCTTCATGGCGAACCTGCTGCAGCGCGTCAGCGCCATCCACGACGCATATCCCGGCATCGCGATCGGTATCCCCCAGTCGCTCGTCGTCACCACCGAAGGCTTCGACGCATTCGTCGCGGAAAACGACCTCAAACGGTTCGCCACCCGCGACGCCCCGGACGAGGCGGTGGCCGAGGCGTTCCGCAACGCTGCGTTCCCTCAGTCGATCGCCGACGATCTGCGCGCCTATCTGGCCCGCGTGGGCTACCCGCTCGCCGTACGCTCGTCGAGCCTGCTCGAGGATGCCAAGTTTCGGGCCTACGCCGGGCTTTACCGCACTTATATGCTGCCCAACGATCACCCCAGTCTGGACGTACGCCTGAAACAGCTGATCGCCGCCATCAAGCTGGTCTATGCCTCCACCTATTTCCAGAGCCCCAAGGCTTTCTCACGGCGGGTCGGCCACCGCACGGAAGAAGAAAAGATGGCCGTCATCGTGCAGCGGCTCGTAGGCGAACCCTGCGGCCGGAACTTCTATCCGGCGGTATCGGGAGCGGCCCAGTCCTACAACTATTATCCCTTCGGGCCGATGAAACCCGAGGAGGGCATCGCCACCATCGCGCTCGGCCTGGGCAAGACCGTCATGGAGGGCGAAAAGGCCTTGCGGTTCTGCCCCTGCCATCCGCAGGTTCTGCCGCAGCGTTCGACCGTCGCCGACATCCTGGACAACTCCCAGCGGTTCTTCTACAGCTTGCGGCTCGGAGGCCCTTATCCGGTCGCACTCGGGACCAACGAGGATGCCAATCTCGAAAAGCGCGAGCTGGAGGATGCCGCCGATGATCCGCCGGTGCGCGCGCTCTCAGGCTATTTCCTGCCCGGCGAAAACCGCATCCGCGAAAGTTACGACCCCCTCGGTCACCCCGTGCTGACCTTTTCGCCGGTACTGAAGCACGATCTTTTTCCACTGGCGCCCATGCTGGCCGACGTACTCGCTTTGGGGCAGGAGGGCATCGGCAGCCCGGTCGAAATCGAGTTTTCGGTGAACCTGAGGCAATGCAGCGGCGGCACGCCTGAGTTCGTTCTGCTCCAGCTGCGTCCCATGACAGCCCGGGCCGAGCTCGTGCAGGTGGCCATCCGTGAGGAGGATGTCCGCCGGGCCTTCTGTGTGTCCTCTCAGGCGCTCGGGAACGGCGAGAAAATGGAAATCGCCGACCTCGTCTTCGTCAAGCCGGACGCTTTCGATGTCCGCCGCACTCCGGACATCGCCCACGAGATCGGTCGGCTCAACGCCGCCCTGATGCGCGCGCAGCGCAAATACCTGCTGATCGGCCCCGGCCGCTGGGGTTCGGCCGACCGCTGGCTGGGGATCCCGGTGAGCTGGGCGGAAATCTGCGGTGTGGGCGCCATGGTGGAGACTACCGCCGCCGAGCTCCGCGCCGACCCCTCCCAGGGATCGCATTTCTTTCACAACATCACCACGCTGGACATCACCTACTGCACGGTGGACCCCGAAAAAGGCGACCGGCTGGACTGGACCTGGCTCGAATCCCAGCCGCGGGCGGCGGAAACCCGCCACGTGGCGCATGTCCGGTTGCCGCGGCCGTTTGTGATCAAGGCGGATGGGAGGTCTTCGCGATGTGTGATGTTCATCCGTTAAGCTTTTTTGATTTTGCCGGCCAAAACCATTGCGGAACGATACGGGATAAGGGATGAAAACCTGGGGGAGCCGCTATCCTCAATGATCGGAGCTGGAGCCAACTCCAATGACTTCCGAGATGATCATAAGGCCCATCGCCGGGCCGTCGGAGATAGAAAGCTGCGCGCGCATGATGGCGGCCTCCGAGCCATGGGTCACTCTGCAGCGCGACTACGCCGCTTTGCTGCGCAACCTGTCCTCCCCTGAAAGGGAAATCCACGTCGCCGTGCGGGGGGATGAAGTTCTCGGCTTCATTGGACTCAATCTGCACGGCGGATTCGTCGGATACGTCCAATCGATCTGCGTGGCGCCTCAATGGCGGAGCCGCGCCGTGGGCCGAAAACTCGTCGCGTTTGCCGAGGAGCGGGTCTTCCGGGAACATCCGAACCTGTTTATCTGCGTCTCCTCCTTCAACGTGGATGCCCAGCGGTTTTACCGGAACCTGGGCTACGAGGTGGTCGGGGAACTCAAGAACTTTCTCGTGGACGGCCACTCCGAAATCTTGCTCAGAAAAACCATCGGTTCGCTGACGGAGTTCCGCAAGAAACGGACACCGGTCTGAGAGCTGTCTTAAACAGCCGGCAGCCGGCGCTTGCCAACGGCGCCTGGGCCCTCTTGCCAAGATATTACTCCGGCAATAAAATATGTTCAATGCGACCCTATCGCTCATCGGCGAGGCGGGTTTTGGGCCGCAGCGCGCCGACACCAATTTTTCAGACACTCCTGCCACGCCCCCCAGCCGTCTAGAGGAACCGCGCACAGGCAGAGACGACTATCGGCTGCGTGGGCATCGGTCCTCCGGGGCTGTCCGGAACCATATGATGCGGGCTTGCTGCCGGTCGATGGTTCGTTGAATGGATGGTGGCGGCGCGTTGCGGCCCAAAACCCGCCCCGCCGAACCTCAGCTCAAGTTGAACCTGTTTACTTGCCGGAGTGATAACATTTTGATCATCTTCAAGTCATCTTCCGGTGAGTTTCCAGGTTTATCATCCGGCATCGTCAGACGAAATCATTGCGGCGATAACGACTTAATCCTGTCAAGGAGGCAATCGGATGAAAAACGGTTTATTCAAAAAACTGGAAATGGGGATGGCCGCTGCACTGACAGCCATCGTTATTTGGGGATTTGGTTTTAGCGCACCCTCCGAGGCTAAGGACACCGCAGCGTCCGACACGAAGTTCCAGATGGTGCTTCCCAATTTTTCCGCGCTGGCCAAGCAGGTGCAGCCGGGCGTCGTCAATATCCGTACCGTTAAGACAACGAAAGAGGGAGGCCCGGTGTTCCGGCACTTTTTCGGCAACCCCTTCGGCAATCGCGACCCGTTCGGCAACCGGGATCCCTTCGGCGAGGGCGGCCCGGGGCGGGAATTCAAGCAGCGCAGCCTGGGCTCGGGGTTCATCATGGACCGGGAGGGCTTCATCGTGACCAACAACCACGTGGTCGAAAACGCCGACCAGATCAAGGTTCGGCTCTCCGACGAGCGCGAGTTCGACGCCAAGGTCATCGGCCGCGACGCGAAGACCGATCTGGCCTTGATCCAGATCGAGGGGGGCAAGGACCTATCGCCGCTCAAGATGGGGGATTCCGAAAAACTGGAGGTCGGCAGCTGGGTGCTCGCCGTCGGCAGCCCCTTCGGACTGGAGCAAACGGTCACGGCCGGCATCGTCAGCGCCAAAGGGCGCTTCATCGGGGCGGGTCCCTACGACGACTTCATCCAGACCGATGCCTCCATCAACCCCGGCAACAGCGGCGGGCCGCTCTTGAACATGAACGGCGAGGTCATCGGCATCAACACGGCCATCGTCGCCCAGGGGCAGGGCATCGGCTTTGCCATCCCCGTAAATCTGGCGCAGACCATCATCGCGCAGCTCAAGGAGCGCGGCAGCGTTACGCGGGGTTGGATGGGGGTCGGTATTCAGGATTTGACGGCGGAACTGGCACAGTACTACGGTATCAAGGACCAGAAGGGCGTACTGGTGACCCAGGTCTTCCCGGGGGATCCGGCCGACAAGGCCGGCATCAAGACCAAGGATGTCATCGTCGCGGTGGACGGCAAACCGGTCGGAACCAGCCGAGAGCTGTCTTCGACCGTAGCCGGCATGCCGATCGGCAAGGAGGTTCCGGTGAAGATCCTGCGCGACGGCAGAGAGCAGACCGTAAAAGTCCAGCTGGCCGAGCGCAAGGATGCGGAGCCGTCGGCCAAGGGGGCTGTGCCGGAAACCGATGAGCTGGGTATCCGCGCCGCGGACCTCAACCCGGAAGTCGCCCGCCGCTTCGGAATTGACGAGAGCGAAAAGGGCGTACTGGTGGCGGCGGTGAAAGCCGGCAGCAAGGCCGACCAGGCCGGCTTACAGCAGGGGGACATCGTGAAGGAGGTCAACCGGGTCGCAGTTCAGTCCGTCAACGAGCTGAACGCCGAGTTCGGGAAAGCCAAATCCGGGGATTCCGTTCCGTTCCTGGTAAAACGCGGCGCCACGGGCTTCACCGTCGTCAAAGTCACCAAATAGTGCGCTGCGTGAGAACGGGCGTGCCATCTGCCAGGGCGCGCCCGTTCTCAATCCCGCCAATCGGGTTCTTCCCGGAAAAACCGTTCCACGGTTTCAAGGTAATTCGGCAGCTTGAAGGTATGATTGATCTGTCTTTCAAGCACCTGCCCGTTCTTGAATGCAGCAGCGAAATATTTCCAGAAGCCCTTCATGCGATCCAGCAAATGGCCCGGTCCGCAGAGTCTCTCCTGATAGCGCGCGAAGAGGACCTCGTAAAAAGATTTGAATTTCAACACCTTGCCGGAAACTACCTCTCCGCCGTTTTTAATAGCGGCCGGCAGGAAGGGGTTTGACAGTGCGCCCCGGCCGATCATCCAGGCCGCGACGCGCGGGAACCGTGCTTCCAGTGCAAGGAATCCCTGCCGGTCGGCGATGTCGCCGTTGTAGATGATTGGGTGGCGGCTCTGGTCCAAACAGGCCTGAAACGCGTCGAGGTCCGGAGCCCCGCCGTACATCTGCCGGGCGGTGCGCGGGTGGATGGTGATCGTCTTCAGGGGATAGCGGTCGAGGATGGGCAGCAGCTTGAAAATTTCATCGGAACGGTTCCGGCCCAGGCGCATTTTAATGGTAAGCCGTCCGGGCAGCGCCCGCAGGGTTTTGTCGAGGAATTCGTCCACCTGTTCGGGAAACGGCAGCAGGCCAGAACCGCGGCGTTTCTTTGTCACCGGCCGGAACGGGCAGCCCAGGTTCCAGTTTACCTCTGCATAGCCCATCTCGAAGAGCCGGCGGGCGAGGAAGATAAAATCGTCGGCGTTGTTGCCCAGGATCTGGGGCTCGATGGGCATGCGTGTATTGCGGTGCAGCAGGAGGTCCTGGACATGTTTTTCGGTAAGCCGGTCGACGGCTACCGTGGTGACAAAGGGAGCCAGAGCGCCGTCGAAACCGTCGAAGTGCTCGGCAAAGGTGTTGCGGAAGACCGCATCGGTAAAGCCCTTCAGCGGAGCCAGAATCAATCGAGGGGTTCGGTAATCGGGAGACATATCGCAACTATAGCGGCGGGAATGCGCCAAGTAAAGCCGGCCGATATGGCACGGTTTGCGCCCGGATGGGAAATGCAGTATGAGTCGCTGCATATGAATTCAGCCCGCACACAGCCGGATGCGGCGGACAAGGCTCAACGATGGTCGGCTCTGCTCGTGGCCGCCTTGAGCTCCTTTCTGACTCCCTTCATGCTTTCCTCCGTCAACCTTGCTCTGCCCGCCATCGGCGATCATTTCAAAGCGGATGCGGTCTTATTGAGCTGGGTGGCGACCGCCTACCTGGTGGCCGCCGCCGTGGCGCTGGTTCCCGTCGGCAAACTGGCCGACATCCACGGGCGCAAGAAAGTTTTCATTTGGGGCATGGCGCTTTTCACCGGGACCTCGCTTCTTGCGGGGCTGGCGTGGTCGGCGGCGGCGTTGATCGTTTTCCGGGTGGTCCAGGGCGTCGGAATCGCCATGATTTTCGCCACGGGGATCGCGATCGTGACGTCGGTATTTCCGCTGGCCGAACGCGGCCGGGTGCTCGGCATCACCGTGGCCGCCGTATACTCCGGACTGGCCTGCGGTCCGTTTGCCGGCGGCTGGCTGACCGAAACGTTTTCCTGGCGCAGCGTATTTTTGTTCCCGGCCCCTCTCGGCCTCGGGCTGGTTCTCGTAACGATCTGGAAGCTCAAGGGGGAGTGGACCGGTGCCCGCGGGGAGCGCTTTGACATGGCCGGGTCGCTTGTCTACGCTCTGGCCGTCATCGCGCTCATGTGCGGGATATCCGTCCTGCCGGACTGGCGGGGCGGCCTTCTGGTGATTGCCGGCTTCGGCGGGCTGGCGGGATTCGTCTGGTGGGAGTTGCGGGTGCCGCAGCCGGTGTTCGAGGTGCGGCTCTTCCGGCTGAATCGGGTGTTTGCTTTTTCCTGTCTGGCGGCGCTCATCCACTACGGGGCCACGTTCGGAGTGACCTTTCTGATGAGCCTGTTCCTGCAGTACATTAACAGCCTTTCGCCGCAACAGGCCGGACTCGTTCTGATCGCCCAGCCGGTGATGATGGCCTTGTTCTCGCCCTTTGCCGGCAAGCTCTCGGACCGCCTCGAACCGCGGTTGCTGGCCTCAGCGGGAATGGGCATCACGGCACTGGCCTTGCTGCTGCTGACCCGCATCGGCGCCGATACCCGCTTATGGGTTATCGTCGTCTGCCTCACGATTTTAGGGTTCGGCTTTGCCCTGTTTTCGTCGCCCAATATGAATGCCATCATGAGTTCGGTGGAGAAGCGCTACTACGGGGTTGCCTCCGGGTCGGTCGCCACCATGCGGCTGCTGGGGCAGATGCTGTCCCTGGGGATCGTGACACTCATGTTTGCGCTTCTGATCGGCCGGGCGCAAATCACTCCGGAACTGCACCCGGCCTTTCTCGCCAGCGTGCGCTACGCGCTGTTCATCTTTTTCGGGTTATGCCTGAGTGGAATCTATTTCTCGTTTTCGCGCGGAAAGCTGAGAGGTGCAGGGCAAGAAGCCGAAAAATCAAAGCGTGACGGTTAAACTGCGGCTGACAGCCGGGATTTGATCCGGAGATCGGGCGATCCGGCGGTGTGCGAAGCCCGAATTCATGGCGTGCGAGGTTCGCGACGCGAGGCGTACTATTAGGTACGCCGCAGCGGCCGCGAAGCGAAGCACAACGCCGAAGTCGGGCTTCTCACACAGCAGGCGTTCCCTTAAGGCCGATGTCCTCGGCCACTTCGCGCATTCCCAGGATGGTTTCGGTGATGAGGGCGGGGAGATCCATGCCGAGCATGGCGGCGCCCTTTTCGATGATGGAGCGGTCCACCCCGGCGGCAAAACGCTTGTCCTTCCATTTCTTCTTGACCGATGATGCCTCCATGTCCAGAACGCTTTTTGACGGACGCACCAGCGCCGAGGTCGTGACCAGCCCGGTCAGCTCGTCGATGGCAAAGAGCACTTTTTCCATTTCGCTCTCGGGCTTGACGTCCGAGCAGATGCCCCAGCCGTGGCTAACCACGGCACGGATGTATTCCTCCGGCCAGCGGTGCTCACGCAGGATTTCCTCGGTCTTGCGGCAGTGCTGGTCCGGAAACTTTTCGTAGTCCAGGTCGTGCACCAGGCCGACGATCCCCCATTTCTCCTCGTCCTGGCCGCGCTGGCGGGCGAATCGGCGCATCACCGCCTCCACGGCCAGGGCGTGCTTGATCAGGCTCTCGCTCTGGTTGAATTCCTTAAGCAGCGCCAGCGCCGTTTCGCGGGTCGGGGTATGCGAATCCATTGATCCTCCAGCTGAAAAGCCGTTTTGCAGACGGCTTTTGATGAATTTAAAATCCCTTAAGCCACGGGGGAATGCTTTGTCAAGGACCCGCGATCGTCTTTGCTCTTGATCCTTCGGCCGCGGCCGGCTATTCTCCGGCCTCAATTATTCCAACGAGGCGAATCAGGAGGACGAATGACCGACGCGAAAAGACCGGATTTTGAGGACTTGGTAGGATTCGGCATGGACTTTATCCATCAGGCCGGCGAGAAGGCCATGGTGTTTTACGGCAAGGGCCGCCCGCAGGTGAAGTTCGATCAAACCGTGGTGACCGAGGCCGAGATCCAGTTGACCGAATTTTTTCAGGCTCAGCTGCATCATAAATTCCCCGAACACAAGCTTTTCAGCTACGATGAAGTGAACCAGGAATATTCGCACGAAGGCAAACGCTATCTCTGGGCCTTCGACCCCCTGGAGGGGGTGGCGAACTTCCAGGCCGGGATCCCTATCTGGGGACTTTCACTGGCGCTGTTAGAAAACTTCTGGCCGGTATTCGGGGTCTTTTTTATGCCGGTCACCGGGGACCTCTTCCATGCCCGGGCCGGATGCTGCGCCTACTGGGGCCGGCGCGAGATACAGATCCCCGCCAGCGATGGCATTAACGACGAGAGCCTGCTCCTGACCTACTCGCGCTTTCATCAGCACTACCGCTCCACCTTTCCCGGAAAGATCCGCTCGCTCGGCTGCACCTCCGCCCACATCTGCTACGTGGCCATGGGCCGGGCCGACGCAGCGCTCGTCGCCAACGAGACCTTCCAAGGCCTGGCCGCGGCGCGCGTGATCGTGGAGGCCGCCGGCGCCAAGTTCTCCAAAGTCGACGGCAGCGAGTTCTACCTCAACGAATACTTGGACGGCCAGAAAATAGACGATCACCTGCTGGTGGCCGCGGCCGACAACCTGGAGCAGGTACGGAAGTGCCTGCAGCCGTTGTAACCCAAGGTTCTGAAACTACTTCGGCCCAGAATCGACCAAGAAGTACGAATCGATCAAAAAATGGGGTCACGGCGCCAGCGCCGCGGCCCTATTTTTTTTGTTGACAAAATTCATCCAATCATTGGATGATTGGATGAATTTTAATTCCAGGCAAACGCTGCGGCCGTCTTTGGCTGCTTCAGGCCGGGCCGCATCGGACACCAACCAACCACACACAAGGAGGGAAGTTCGATGAGAACGAAGAGATCGTCTGCAAAACGCTTCATCGTCGGCGCCGTCGTCCTGATGGTTGCCGCGGCCCTGGCGGCCCCGGCATATGCCCAGCAGGCGCCCATCAAGTGGAAGGCCCAGACCCTGTGGAGCGCCCAGGAGCGCCCCCATAAGACCTTCGAGGATTTCTGCAAGCGCGTGAAGGTTCTCACGAACGGCCGGCTGGAGATCGAGCCGTACCCGGCCGGCGCCATCGTCCCGACCAACGAAACCCTGACCGCCCTGCAGAGCAACGTGCTCCAGGCGATGCACGTGTGGCCGGGTTACGCCAGCGGCCGCAACCCCGCCTTCGCGGCCCTGTGCGACTTCATCTTCGCTTACGAGAGCCCCTGGGAAATAGATGCCTTCATGCACTACCGGGGCGGCCTCGAGCTGCTGCGCGAGCTCTACAAGCCCTTCGGCGCCTACACGGTGGGGGTGATGGTGTGGGGCCTGGAATCCTGGCCCTCCAAGAAGCCCATCCGCAACATGGAAGACTTCAAGGGCTTAAAGATCCGCGAGCCCCAGGGCATGGAGTCCGAATTCATGGCCAAGGCCGGCGCTTCCGTCGTCGTCCTGCCCGGCACCGAGATCTTCTCGGCCCTGGACAAGGGCGTCATTGACGCCACCAACTGGGCCACGGCTTCGATCAACACGCAGCTCGGCTTAACCCAGGTAGCCCCTTACTTCACCTACCCGGGATTCCACTCCATGCCGATCGGCGACTTCACCGTACGCCAGGCCGACTGGGACAAGCTGCCGGCCGATATCAAGCAGATCCTGACCAGCGCCTGTCGTGAGTGGGCCTGGGACACGATCCAGCAGGTCGCCATGGACGATGCCAAGATTGCTTTCGAAGCCAAGGCGAAAGGCTTGACGCCGATCGCCTGGGCGCCGGAGGAGCGGGCCAAGGCCCGCAAGATCGCCCAGGAGATCTGGCAGGGCTGGAAGGGCAAGAACGAGCAGACCAAGCGCGCGATCGAGCTGCAGGAAGCCTGGCTGCGCGAACTCGGCCGAATCCAGTAACCTGGCACCCAGGGAGGGGGGCGTTTCCCCCCCTCCCGCTACCGAGGAACCGACCGTGAGAAAATTGCTGGCGTTGATCGATTTGACAAACACCTGGATCGGCAAGGCGGTGTGCATCCTGTCGCTGGTGGTGGCCTTCATCATTTCGTATGAGATCTTCATGCGCCAGGTGCTGGTCAAGCCCACCGTCTGGGTGGCGGAAGGCACGGTGTTCGGCTGCGGGCTGCTCTACTTGCTGGGCGGGGCCTGGACGTTGAAGCAGGACGGGCACGTGCGCGTGGACATGCTCTACCACGGGCTTTCCAGGCGCGGCAAGGCCATCATCGACTGCGTGACCTACTTCGCCTTTCTGCTCTACATCGCGGTCATGATCTGGGCCGCCTGGCAGTACATGGAGCAATCCATCGCCGTGCGCGAGACCACCATGAGCCCCTGGGACCCGGCCATCTGGCCGCTCAAGATCGCCCTCGTCGTCTCGCTGATCATGCTGCTGCTGCAGCAGACAGCCAAATTCGTGCGCGACCTCTACTACATCATGAAGGGTGAAGAGCTGTGAGCATCGAGTGGATCAGTGTGCTGATTGTCGTCGGCATGGTGTTGCTCATGGCCCTGGGCCTGCCGCTCGCCTGGTCGATCGGCGCGGTGGCGGTGGCCTTCGTGCTCTACCTGTTCGACCCGAGTGTGATGATGATGCTGGTCTCGCGCGTCTTCGACATGAGCCTGAACTACACCCTCATGTCGGTCCCGCTCTTCGTGCTCATGGCCGGGATTCTCCAGCGGGCCGGCATCGCCGATCAGCTGTTCCGGGCCGTCAACGTGTGGGCGGGCGGGGTGCGTGGCGGGATCGCCATCGGCACCATCATCGCCAACGCCATCATGGCCTCGATGGTGGGCATCATCGGCGCCGAGATCGTGACCTTCGGCCTGATCGCCCTGCCGGAAATGCTGAACAAGAAATACGACTACAAAATGGC
>JALOPB010000164.1 GCA_025454115.1 Desulfobacterales bacterium
GCAGAAGCGGCCGGTCATCATCGATTTCTATGCGGCCTGGTGCGCTCCCTGCCGGGAACTCGACGAAACCACCTTTCATGACGCCGCCGTGGTTAAACAGGCGCAAAGCGGCTTTGTCATGATCAAGGTGGATGTCACCAAGGGCGGCAATCCGACGCATGAAAGGCTCTTGCAGGAATATGCCGTCAAGGGGGTCCCGACGGTTGTTTTCTTAAATGCAGACGGCAAGGAGTGCCATGACCTGCGCCTGTTGGATTTCCTGCCGCCGGACCTGATGCTCAACCGCATGAACCGACTTCAAAAGGACTGCAGCTGAAGAAGGGAAACCGTATGCTCAAAGTGCGATTTTTTCTCAACGAGCCCAACGGCAAGCCGTGAAAGGGCTTCAAGAGCATGATGCCCAGGCTGGGCGCAAATTATCCGATCGAAATCGATGTGACATCCAAGCCCATCGCCGACTACCAGACCGATGAATACTTTGAGTTGGATCTACCGGTAGCCCCGGCCGTCATGGTCGGTGACGAAATCGTGGTGGAGGGCTCCGGAATTTCCGAAGAAAAAGTAGAGGCTGCCATCTGCCGACACCTGGGGATGCCCGAGCCTGTGGCCCGGAAGAAAGGCATCCTGGGAAGGCTATTTGGCGGCTGAAGTTGAATTTTTCAGAAATGTTCATGTTGTTTCTGCCCAGGAATTGGCCTGCGGAACAACTCTACAAAGAATTGACGCGAGGCAGAAAATGCATCTTGAATTAGAGCAGACCGACAAAGAAAATATTACCAAAAGCATCCTTGAAAAATATGCCAAAGCGTCCGTTTCCATGGAAGGCTCGTTCAGGTATCCGACGGGAGTCTCAGCCCTTAAGACGCTTGGTTATGATGAGGCGATTCTGAGCTTGCTGCCGGAGTCCGTTCAGGCCGTTTATTGCGGAGTGGGAAATCCGTTCAGCCTGGGCGCTATTGACCCCGGTATGGCGGTCATCGATATTGGCTGCGGGGCGGGCGTCGATACCTTGATTGCGGCTTTGATGGTCGGGCCGGGAGGAAGGGCGGTCGGGGTCGATATCACCCCGGAAATGGTTGAACGGGCGAATAAAAACCTTCATCAATTGAGGCTGTCCAACGTGTCATTCCATCAAGCTTCAGCCGAGCAGCTTGATTTTCCCCCCGAAGGTTTTGATGTGGCCATCTCGAACGGCGCATTGAATCTTGTCGTGAACAAAAAACAGGCATTGGCGGAGATTTATAGAGTCCTGAAACCCGGCGGCCGGTTGATGGTGGCCGACCAGATTTTGGTTGGTGAGCCGCCGCAGTCGAAAAAAGGCATAGTTGATAGCTGGCACAGGTGAGAGGGCGGTGCGATACCGGGAAAGGATTTCCTGGCGTTGATCAATTCTACCGGCTTCGAAGAAGTGAGCTTGAAGGATAAAACAGGATTCAATAGTTCAGGAAAAACAGAAGGGGTGCTAATAATCGCAAAAAGATTATGATATATACCGTGCCTGCGTCGAATCATCATCGAGGTGGTTGAATGGGGGAGTTCAGCTGATCAACACCATCAAAATACCGCACGCGGGTTTAATCGCCGATATAACATCTTCAGTCGGAGTGTTATCTCACATGAATAATATCTGCCAAGGATTTAGTTGCACTCAGCGAGCGCGCAATGAACTGAACCTCGAAAGTCGGTTGGTTCGGCCTGGCCTTTCTTCTGCGCCTTCTCTCGGGCGATCTTGTGATTCATGTCGGCAGGGATGAAGACAACTGGCTTTCCGGCTTGCCGCGCTGCGAGCATCTCATCTCTGGCGACGTCGCCTCCGCCAATCGCAATGAATGACGTGCTGGTCTCAACTATTGCTGCTGAGGTGGGCGAGAGATGGGTGGTTCCGGATACCTGCCCTCCCCAACTATTGTCTTTTACATAGAACACGTAATCAACGCACCTCGAGAGGGTAACGCGCTCATCGCGAGCCTGCGTGGAAACAATGCCCATCGTTGTGAAGCCTTTTCGCTTGGCGATCTCGTAGACCGCACCGATGCCCTCCTCAGTGGCACCGATATTGATCAATATCTTCTTAGAATCTTGCCCGTCGAGCACGCGTGAAGCTTGCTCTATCATGGAACCTGGGTCCTCGTACTCAGCGCCAGAATAGCCGGCAAATGTCAGAACCGTCATCTTTTTGCTTTGGATGAAGGCTTTGATCGATGCAATGGTAACTTCGCGCACTTCCCGCGGGCCATCGCAAGCGCTGGCCGCATCCGTTGCTACGACCAAGCAGGATGTGATCAGCACTACAAGCTAACCACTTATAAATAGCGGGCCTACCGTAACGTGCGGAACAGAGCCCACGCCGAGATAATTAAAAGCACCGGCCAGATCACGAGAAGGTCGACCCGGATGTTGGCCTCCGGAGTTCTAACCTGAACCAGCCACTCCCATGCGGCATAAACTCCCCAAGCAATCGATGCGATGAGCAGTGAACCGAGACGACGCCGATTGCCCAGCGCCGTGAACCATGGAACAAGGTACCCCACGAGAAACGCGATGGCTACGACCAGAATGTTCTGGGGCTTCCCGACCAACAGGGACGCAAGCATTTCCATAACAGAAATTTCCGGTACGAACTTCAGCCTCCTTGCACAACCGCTTCGGGGATCGTGTAGTGCTCGTAGTCATTGACCTCGATCACCCAATCATAGCCTTGTTTCACCGCTTTGATTTTTTCGCCGGGATTCGTGGTGACCTTGTCGCCCATGAAGATCAAAACCCGTTTCAGCCCGCCCGGTGGGGTGATATGCACCTCGGCATTGCCGGCTTTGCCACGGATCACGCCAAACTCGCACTGCACTGGTTTGTCATTGCCCATGGTACACGGTAGCGGGCCGGTAGCATGGTAAGGCGTGCCCTTGACCTTGGCATCGCTGGCCGGAGCCTTGCCGAAATCGGATGCCTTGGGTGAACCGGTAATGCCAACGGTCAGCGTGTAACTGGCCGCCTCGCTGCGGCGAGCTGCCGAGCGCATCATGTAGACGCGAATCTTGTAGTCACCGCTCGCCGGGAGTGCACCCTCGAACTGGTTTTGGCTGACGGAGGCGTTAAACATGGCCACCTCATTTTCGCCAGGGGCCAAGATGTTGAAATAGGTGGCGCCATGTTTCGTCGCCAGGCTGACGTTCATGTGCTGACCGGCTTTGGCGCCCAGCAGATAGTCAACCGTTTCGTAGCCTTTTATATTGCCCTTGATCGTGGCGGTAGTCTCCCCCTTCTTAAACTGGACCCGCTCTTGGCGAATCTCGTCCCTCGCGGACGCTGGCGGACCGACGGCAAAAATGGAGATAAGTGTTACAGCAGTTAGAACACTTTTGGCACTCATCCGCACCTCCTATTAGAGCAGCGGCTCAAATAGGCCGCCGAATTCTTTTCTAAGCCGATAAAGCACATCCGTGGGTTCTTTGAACTCATTCGCGTTCTCCGGGGTAACCCGGCGGCTGTATGCCAAATCATTTTCATAGAATATTTGCGCCAGTCCGGCGGAAAGGATATCACTTTCGAAAACCACGGCGGTCTCGCTGTTGAGCTTCTCGCTCCTGGGGTCCAAGTTATAGGACCCAACAAGCGCGTAGCGCCGGTCGAAGACAGCATACTTGGCGTGAATGGTGCCTTCGGTTTGGTGCGCCTGATCGTATCGCTGGCCGTACCATTCCCAGATCTGGACACTGCCGCCGCTCTTCTTTGCCGAAAGATCCTCGTTGACAGTCAAGATCTCCTTGTAGTAGCTGCGCCCGACCATGGTCAGCTCAGGCAGATCGTTGGTTTCAGGACTGTTGGTAAGAATGACCACGCGGACGCCGCGCGTGACGGCATGGCATATCGCATCGATCAAGTCGGCCGACGGGATCAAATACGCGTTGCAGATAATTATTTCCCGCTCGGCATGGTCTATCAACTTCCGATAAGCTTGCCTAATATACGACTCGCCCAACCTCGGGCGATTTTGAAAAAAGCGGCTGCGCGCATTTTGGTAATCCAAAGAAGGTTTCACGCGGGCCATGCTTTTTATTCGTTCAACCAGGTCATTCCGGGTTGTATAGGAAATCGTCAGCTTTCCGAACTTATCCAAAAATTCCCGCGTCGATTGCCAGTAGGTATCGGTGTTGAGGCCTCCCCGGCTTAGTTTGATTTCTATGAAATGGTCGAAGTTTCGGTCAAAGGCCGCCACCATGTCCGCTACGATGCTCCCTTTGACGATTACGTCCTGATCCCGCCAGAAGTGGCCTGGGTCCGAAGAATCCACTCTAAAATACTCGTTAGCGATGTTCAGCCCCCCCACCACAGCGGCTGCCCGCTCCGTTTCTCCGTCAATAATCCACATTTTCTCGTGGTAGCGGTGATTCGGCGCCTCGGGATCCTTGGCGGGTGAAAGAAAAGGGATCGGAACCTCGTTGATCCACTCAAGGTAGAGCGACTCGTAGCCCTGGACTTCAATCCCGTGCTGCTTGAGGTCGAAATACATCCACTGGGTCTGCCATCCGAGATTGGCCGCGGCATCCACGATCACTCGGACATCGAGCCCCTCGGCTTTTTTCATTTTGAGGATTTCGGCGATATGCAACCCCGATTCATCGCCGGAAAATATCAGCGCCTGAATCCGAATGGATTTTTGCGCCGCCTCAAGCAGCTGCACACGGGCGGCAAAGGACTCGTCGCCGTTTTTCAGCAGAGCAAAGCGATTTGAAGTAGGTCCGTGGACTCCGAAAATGCCCACTTGACCCTCTTCAATAGGTGTGCTTGCAGCGAATTCCTGCGGCGGGCCGAACACTGGAGCCGGCTGACTTTTCTGGCTGAGGGCCCCCAGTGGCAACATAAATGGTTTGTCAGCTGGCTGCTGGAAAGCAGGCTGAAGAACGTTTTGATGAACACAGCCAAGCAACACGGAAGCCACTGCCAATACAATCAAAAAGCGTTGGTGTTTCATAGCAGGCTATTGACCTTAAACATGTTGAAAAAACTAAAGCTGGGCATGCAATTGTGCACAGATATCCAGTTTTTTACTTCGCAGCTTCCACCATCCTGACGAACTCCTTGATGTTCTCCTCGCCGGCTGCGGCACTCATCCGATTATAGGCGGTTTTCATCATGGCCTTGAACTTGTCTCTGTCCGGATAGGTCACCTGAACTCCCACCTGCTTCATCTTTTCAATCTGTTCGGCTTCGGCATTCCGCACGGTCTTGCGCATCCACGTGCCGGCTGCGACGCTCTCTTCCCGTAGTACCTTCTGTTGCTCGGAGGTAAGCTTGGCCCAAACCTTTTTGTTGATCACGTGAACCATTGAGTTGTAGGTGTGCCCGGTCATCGCCAGATATTTGTGAATATCGTAGATCCGGTTCGAATAAATCACCGCAACGGGGTTTTCTTCCGCGTCGATCACGCCCTCTCTCAGCGCCTTCTGCAGATCGTTGAAATCCACCGTCGCGACTACGGCGCCCAAGGCCTCCATGGCCGCACGGTAAGGCAGCCCGGGAGGGGTCCTCACCATCAATCCTCTGACGTCGCCGGGAGTATTCACCGGCCTTTTGCTGTTGGTGAGGTTGCGGAAACCCCACTCCCAGTTTGATAAGAAGACCAGTCCGATCTTCTCAAGGTCTGCGGCGGCCCAGGCGATGAAGGGGCCGTCGATTACCTTCTCCGCATGCGCATAGCTTTCGAAGATGAAGGGCAGCATCACGCAGTTGAACTTCTCGATATGCAGGCCGAGCTGCCCCTGGGATGGTAACGCCATGTCCACATCGCCGCGAATGCTCTGCTCCAGGACCGCGGGCGGCGACCCCAGGGTATTGTTTGGATAAAGGGCGATCTTGATTTGGCCGTGCGTGCGTTTCTCGACGCCTTCGGCGAACATCTTTGCCGCGAGGCTTGCCGGGTGATTCTCTGCCGCATAGTGCCCGAGCTTCAACTGAATGGTTTGGGCCTGGGCAAATGAAACCGCGACGACCGACAAAAGGAGATAGCATAAAACTTTTTTCATCCATCCGCTCCTTGGTGTCATGACAAACGGACTCACAAGCACATGCTTTAAGAGGTAATGGGCACGGAATCAGTTAGGCAACCATCTGCTTCTCGCTTGCTTTGGGACTATAACCATCTGAATTTCTATGTCTACAGCCTTGAAGGAAGATTATGAGCCCCGGCTTAGAAAATCCATTGCGGGATTCATCCGGACCCGTATTGATAATTCTTTCGCCGTCATTATAATCCCTTCTCAAACTATTCGTCATCTCCAAAATGGGTTGAAGGCAAGTTCTGCCATCGAATAACAGTGGGAAGATTTGCCTTTTTTTGCAAAACAGGACGAAGGTATTCTCGGAGAAAGCAAACCTAAATGAACCTCGGGCTGTACCTCTTAGTGACGATTTGTACATCCGCTTTGACCATCGTTGGCTGTGCGACCCAACCTGGACGGATCACCGCCGATCTGCCAGGCAGATATATCCCTCTCACAAAGCCGATCATTGCCGTCGGCGACACCCAGGAACACAATGCGACGGGCTTCCCGCTGCACCAGGAGGATGGAGCGGTCGACAGCTATGTCGAAGTCGCCCAGCGCCCGCCCGAGCAGCCGCTGTTCGGCCGGCGGCTCCTGGAATGGGCCATCCAAAGGCACCCAAACATGCCGCTTCTGCATCTCGGCGACGTGGTGGACATGTCCTGCCAGACCGAGTGGATACGGATGCGCCGGATCTTTGAAACGGGCGGACAACCCAAGGTGATTCTGCCGGGCAACCACGACGGGCTGCTCTTCGGGATTTTCAACCATGATCTGATTACCGACTACTTGAAGGGAGAAGTGCTGGAGTGGCAGCGCGGCTGCCGGCAGACCTCCGAAGCAGACGATATCCCACCCAGCTCCGACGGGAAAGGCCCGGCCCTCAACAAGCGCATGTTCCTTCAGAAATACATTGAGTTCCTGGCCACCGGGCCCCACTCGCATTTCGGGTTGAAGTCGCCCCAACGAACCAAAGACCTAAAGGATATCCAACTAGCTTGGGTCAACCCAGACCAGGAAGGTTTTGTCGAGAAGGTCGACGCCAACCTTGTATTCGGCCGCAATTACGCCACGTCGTTTATTGTTCAAAAGCTCCGCCTGCCGCCTGCGGCGGACGCCTCTCGTCGGGTGACGATCGTGGGCATTGACACGAGCCAGCTCAGCGTCGCGATCGGCGTTCTCAACATGCTGGCCGGCGAAAGCCCGGGCGATACGGGGCGGATTCTCGACGGCCAGGGACGGATTATCGAAACCTATGTTAAGGAGGCACAGCGCGCCGGTGAAATCGTGATTTTCGCCGGCCACCACAGCTGGAACCAGCTCGATGCCGGATCCCGCAGCCTGCTGGCCAAGATCATGGAGCAGGTGGACAATCCCCTGGTTTACATTTCGGCCCATACGCACGAGGGTTGGTGGGCCATGCACCGGTTGGGCAATAGAAGCCTGCTCGAACTCAATGTCAGCTCGCTTGCCGACTGGCCGGTCGCCTACCGTCGGATTTCCTTTGCCTATGACCCCGCCGCCAAGCGGATCAAGGTCAGTGCGGACTTGATGCCCATGACAGAGTCTCCGCCGCAAAGCGACAACGAGATCCTCGATGCCTGGGTGCAGCAGGCGTGCACCGAGCTCGAAGTCCCTCTCGAAACCATCGCCCGCCGGGACCAGGCCACCGTCACGGCTCAGAGGGAGTCCCGCGGAACCTTGTTCGACTGGGCTTTTTCAAGTTTCGAGGGGATTTCGGATGCGGCCCGCCTGAACCTGTATGAGCATGCTCACAGCTACATCGATGGCCTGCTGGATGTCATTATGAGCACGCACGGGAATCTGGGTGGCCAAGTACCGGAATTGGAAGAGGTCACGGTCCCTGGCTTTTGCGTGGCGGGCTCTGTCAAGGCCTGTGCCGCGGCGCTCCTCTCGATGCAGCACAGTGACTTGCCGACCTCCATAGAGTCTTACCGTAAGAAGGCTTTTTTCGCCTACACGGTCGGCGAACAGTGGGACGACATACAGGACCCTCGGGCCAAGGCATACATGACCTGCCGCGCAGCTATATCCGCCAAGGATGACTTCGACATGACCCCGGAGGACAAGCGTCCGGGAACCACTGAGGAGCGCCGACGCAACCGGGATTTCTTCCGCGCGGAGGCGACAGTGGGGATGGATTGAAGGATCCGGCCACCGAAAGCGTCATTTTGAACCCGCTCGTTCGATTGCGACCCGTAGGGTCTGAGCCGGGTGCAGCCTCAGTGCATGAATTTCGATCTGATGCAGGCGATAGCTATTCGGTGCCTGGAGGAAGATCGGCAAGATTGTTCCAAATCAAGATGGCATACAACAGGGGAACATGGTCGATCACGGCATCAGGCATGAAAAGAGGGGTTCTTGGCGAATGACTATTGCCGAGGGGCATGTTTTCGCCGTGTTCACCCACTGAAGGTAAAACGTTCATGGCGGTTGCAGCAGGTCGGCTTCGAATCGCCCCCTCGTGATCGATAAATATGGGCTCACCCACATGCACATAGAGGCCGGCTGGCGGGACCCGGCTCACGATATCATCACCGTTGACGAAACGGTAGCACCGTATCGAATAGTTTTCCATGAACTGGCGATTGCCTACCCGGGGGGAACCGAACGTGTAGACACCCTGGGCCTCGCCGAAGCGGTCCGATGCGAGCGTAGCAAGAGCCGCCCCGAGGCTGTGTCCCGTCATCCAAATCTTGCACCCTCGACGCTGCAGCGCTGCAAGGTGTGGAAACAAATCTCCCCAAACTTCATCGAGTGCGGTTTTGAACCCCCGATGGACCTTGCCCCCCTTCGGCCAGTCGGTCAGCCAGAAATCTGCATTGGTCATGAAATCCGCGGCAACGACGCGTATGTCGGCCTTTCCCCTGCGCCTCCAGACCTCGCTGCCCCTAAAGGCAACCACCGCGAACTCCCGGTTGCTGGCCACGAAGCATTGCGAGGAGCCCTTGTCGAAAAACCTGACATTATCCAAGCCGGCCTTCTTGAACCATTCGACCGCAAAGGCTTTGTCTGCATAGGCCAAGGTCGAGGCTTCTGCAAGCTTGGCCAGGTTGAAGGATGCCGCATCGGCCTGAAAGGGCCGCAGGTCATGATCTTCGAAATAGTCGTACTCAAGGTAAGGCGGGGCCAAGTTTGCCCACGTGAAGACCGGAATTTCTTTCTTCCGAGGGATAGGGTTCCTCGATCTCTCTGTGGAAATCATGGCGCCTGACGCATCACCGAGGATCAGTATGGAGACGACCATCACAAGGCAGAGAACGTTCCGTATGCAAGTGATGCAATGGTTCATTCTTATCTTTCAGGTAAAATCGCGCTAATTTATGCAGACGCTGCATTCTTTCGGGATGAAATCTTGCCCGGTGTAATAAGATAAGGTAAAACCCGTTTCCAAGGAGCAATACCCGCTTCTGGCTTCTTAACACCGGAGAGGGCTCAGAGATGCGCGAATCGTCCTGCAGCTTATTACCCCGGATGCTTACCGTCGGCTTGATATCGATTTGGTTTTGTCTCCTTTGGGCCGGTTGTGCGCCTTCCCCCATGCTCAAATACAATCGTGAGACCCCGCCAACGGTGCTGCTCCCAATTGGCTACGCCGGCATATCCGACGAACGCGCGCG
>JALOPB010000165.1 GCA_025454115.1 Desulfobacterales bacterium
AGCCAGGTCGATTTTGCGGTCGAGCCGGGAACTGTCGTCGCACTGATCGGCCCCAACGGTGCGGGGAAGACCACCCTGTTCAACGCGGTGGCCGGCGCCTTCAAGCCCTCGTCGGGCCAGATCGTCTTCGACGGCCGGGATATCACCGGCCTGCCGGCCAACGCCGTCTGCCGCCTGGGGATGGCCCGCACGTTTCAGGTCACCCGGCCGTTCGCCGCCATGACCTGCCTGGAGAACATCATGGTGGCCGCCATCAACCGCTATCCCCAAAAACCGCGGTCGTTCATCGAGAGCTTCGCACGCGAGAAGTTGAGCCTGGTCGGCCTGGCCGAGATGGAAGGGGTTGAAGCCCGCCACCTCAACGTGGTTCGGAAGAAGCGTCTGGAAATGGCGCGCGCGCTGGCCACCGACCCCAAGCTGCTGATGCTCGATGAGGTCTTGGGCGGCCTCAACACCCAGGAAATCAATCAAGCGATAGAGTTTATCCGAAACCTGCGGGACAAACTGGGGCTCACGGTGCTGTGGATCGAGCATGTCATGGGTGCCGTCATGCAGGCAGCCGAGCGCGTGATCGTGTTGGATCAGGGGATGGTTCTCATGGCCGGGACTCCGCATGAAGTGGTCAATGACCCGCGGGTCATTCAGGCCTATCTGGGAGAATAGCGATGGCTGCACTGCTGGAAGTCGCGCATGTGGATCTTTTTCACGGTGAAACCCAGGTGCTGTGGGATATTTCGCTTTCGATCGCTCCAGGTGAACGGGTGGCCATCCTCGGAAGCAACGGTGCCGGGAAATCCTCTTTCCTGGCGGGCGTGACCGCTGCGATTCCTCCGGCCGCCGGCGAGATCCGATTCGACGGCCAGACGCTGGCCGGCAAACGGCCCCACGCGGTGACCGGTCTCGGCATCGCCCTGGTGCCGGAGGGCCGGCGGGTCTACAAGGACATGTCGGTCCGGGAGAACCTCGAGATGGGCGCCTTCCCCAAAAGCGCCCGCGGCCGGCTGAAGCAGAGCCTGGAATACGTTATTCAGCTGTTCCCGATCCTGGGCCAACGCCGGGATCAGCCGGCCGGAACCCTGTCGGGCGGAGAGCAGCAAATGCTCGCCATCGGCCGGGCGCTGATGAGCCGGCCCAGGTTGCTGCTGGTCGACGAACTATCGTTGGGCCTCGCCCCCATGATCACCAAATCGATCTACCGCACGCTGTCCGAACTGGGATCCGGCCTCACCATTCTGCTCGTGGAACAGAATGTCGAACAGGCGCTCAATTTCTCGCAACGCGCCTATATCCTCGAAAGCGGCCGCATCACCCGCTCCGGCCGGTCCGCCGATCTCCTGCAGGATGCCGACATCCGCCGGGCGTATTTAGGCATATAACACCGAGGCGTCTCCGTCGCCCCGCGATCTGCCGCCCGGCACCTCCGCCGGAAGTTTTCGGTTGTGTTGATCTTCCTTTAGCCGATACAATATAAATCGAATATCGGTTCCTTTTGAGGTGGGCAATGCATTGGCTCATACCGGCTCAAGCCGCCGCTTTGGCCGGCACGTCGCTGCTGGCGCTGGTTTTTTACTACTTGTATTCTCAGTACCACCAGCCTTTCCTAAGGATCTGGGCAGCCGCTTGGACGGTCTATGCCTTTCGTTTCGTCGCCGAGCTGTTGGGGGTTCTGGTCGATGCTCCGCTGGCCGCGCTAATCGCCTGTCAATCCGTTACACTCTTCAGCGGCATCCTCCTTTTATTTGGAACCTATGCCTTTTTATCCCGGCCTTTGCCGCGGCCATGGCTGGTGTTCAGCGGCATCGGGCTGCTGTGGCTTCCGATCGCCGCTCTGCTCGAATCAGGGTTTCAATTCCTGACCGGTCCAACGTCCCTCATCGTCGGGGCCGCCTATGCCTGGACGGGCCGCGCCATTCTTCAATCCGAAACGACCCGGGGAATCGGAAAAAATATGGCTGGCTGGGCGTTCGTCATCTGGTCCGTCTTGAAGCTGGGCTATCCGGTTTTCGGAGCCACCGCCGGATGCGCAGAGTGGGGGTTTCTGGCCGCAACCATACTTGAAATCGCCGTGGCGGTCGGATTCCTGCTGATGTACTTCGAGCACTCGCGCGCTGAGCTGGCCCAGCATGCCGACCAGTTGCGTCGCATCGTCCAGAACATGCCGGTCATGCTGGATGCCTTCGATGGAAATTTGAATTTTATCGCCTGGAACCGTGAATGCGAGCGGGTTACCGGATATGACGCATCGGAAATCATCGATAACCCCCGCGCCATCGAAATCCTTTACCCGGACCCGGTTCAACGCGCGAACATGCTGGCGGATATCGAAGCAAGCGGGTTTCATTTCCGGGATCAGGAATGGAATATCACGTGTAAGAGCGGAGAGCTGCGAACCATTTCATGGTCAAATATCTCTCGCGATTTCCCGATTCCCGGCTGGCACAGCTGGGCCGTGGGGGTCGATGTCACGCAGCGCTGCCGAGCGGAGAGATCCTTGAGGAGCAGCGAGACAGCCGCCCAGCGCCTGGTCCAGGAGATGGCGGTCATGGCCGAGATCGGGCGCATCGTCAGCTCCACCCTGACGATCGAGGATGTCTACGAGCGATTTATCGAAGAAGCCCGCAAAGTTGTTTCCTTCGATCGGATTACGATTACCCGCATCCTACCGGCAGAGGCGACGGTTCAGATCCTCTATACATCCGGCCCGGCAGTGGCCCAGCGCGAACCGAACGAGGAATACCCCCTGTCTGGAACCATTTCCGAGAAGGTCGTCGCTCAACGGAAGGGAATCGTATTTGCGCCAAACCATGAAGAGGAGTTGACTCGGTCGTTTCCGACCATCCTGCCCATGTGGAACGCCGGGTTTCGGTCATTCCTGCTCGTTCCTTTGATCAGCCGGGACCAGGTCATCGGCGCGCTGGTCCTCTCGAGCCACACGGCCGGCGCCTATTCCCGGGATGATGTTACGATCGCTGAGAACATCGCATCCCAGATCAGCGGCGCCATCGCCAACGCCCAGCTGTTCGCGGAGCACCGGCGGATGGCCGATGCGCTCAGGGAGAGCGAGGCCTCCTTGAAAAGTATCTTCCGGGTGGCCCCCATCGGAATCGGAGTGGTGCATCAGCGGACCCTCACCCAGGTGAACGATCGAATCTGCGAGATGCTGGGCTATACCAGCGAAGAGCTGATCGGCCAAAGCGCCCGCGTGCTTTACCTTACCGAGGATGATTTCGAGTTCGTCGGCCGGGAAAAATACATACAGATCCGCGCCCAAGGCACCGGCTGCGTGGAAACCCACTGGCGACGCAAGGATGGGTCGGTCATCGACGTCCTGTTGAGCTCAACGCCCCTCGACCCGTCTGATTGGTCCCGCGGGGTGACGTTTACCGCCCTGGATATCACCGAACGCAAGCGGGCTGAGGCCGAACGGTTGGGGCTGGAGGAGCGCCTCCGGCAGGCTCAGAAGATGGAGGCCATCGGAACATTGGCCGGCGGCATCGCCCACGATTTCAACAATATACTCGCAGCCATTATCGGTTTTGGGGAACTGGCCAAGATGGAATCCGCTGCCAATTCAGAAGCGGCGGCCAGTATCAGCGAAATTCTGAAGGCATCGTTTCGTGCCCGGGATCTGGTGCGCCAGATCTTGACATTCAGTCGACAGGCGGAAGCCGAATTCAGCCCCCTCGCAATCCACCTGATCGTCAAGGAAGCGGTCAAACTGTTGCGGGCGTCGCTGCCGTCCACAATTCTTGTCCGGCAGGATATCAGCAGCCAGGCGTTGATCCTAGGCGACCCCACCCAGGTCCATCAAGTGGTCATGAACCTCTGCACCAACGCCTACCATGCCATGCGGGAAAGGGGCGGCGATCTGGACGTGAGTTTGTCAGAGGTCGAGGTCGACGGATCGATTCAACTCGAGCTGAAAGAGCTTGAACCGGGGAGGTATGTGAAACTCAGTGTACGGGACACCGGGCATGGAATCGAACCGGCCCTCATGCACCGCATTTTTGATCCCTACTTCACCACAAAGGAAAAAACCAAGGGCACCGGCCTGGGGCTGGCGGTGGTGCACGGAATTGTCAAAAGCCATCGAGGTACGATCACCGTCTCCAGCCGTCCCGGTGAAGGCACTGTGTTCGACGTCTATTTCCCCATCGTCGTTGAGAGGGGCGGGATGCCGCAACCGGAAAAAGAGCCGGCTGCAGCCGGTGGCCTTGAACGAATCCTGTATGTAGACGATGAGCCAGCCATCGTGGCATTGGGAAAACGGCTTTTGGGAAGTCTTGGATATGACGTGGTCACCAGTACCCACGCGGCAGAGGCTCTCGAATTGTTCCGGTCGAATCCCGATCGGTTCGACTTGGTCATTACGGACATGACCATGCCCGGGATGACGGGAGATCGGCTGGCAGAGGAAATGATGCGAATCCGCTCCGAGCTTCCCGTCATCGTCTGCACCGGGTTCAACGAGCTGCTCAGCACGGAAAGGGCTAACGAAGTCGGATTTCGGGCGCTGCTGATGAAGCCGTTCTTAAGGAACGAGATCGCCAAGGTGATTCGGGATGTACTGGACCGCGGTTGACAGATGACCTGCAAGCCGAGTCCTCGTGTCATTCAGGCCGGCGCTTTTCCCTACTTCAAATGACGATAAATCGTTGCACTCAGAATTCGATATAAACCAGGGGGAGCGCTTTTGCATATTTTCCGTGCCAGGTGATACTTCCAGGAAGTCTCCTTCTCGCCCTCGACGGCGCTGAACGCTTCTGGATAAAAATGAGTGACGAAGGTTTCTGCTGAAGTAGCCCAATGGCTCTTATACGCCATCAATCCCGTGTTGTGATCGGACGTTCTGCCAAAGCTCAAATATTTAAATCCTTCGTTGTGGGCCAGTTTAATTGCTTCCCAGTCCAGGAAATGGTTCACGTTCATCCGCCTGAATTCAAACACATCGTGGCCATATTCGATAAAGACCCAGTCTTTGAACTTGAGCAAAAGGGACGCGCCGATGGCCGCATCCTGATGCATGCACATAATGAGTTGAATCCTGTCGGAAGGCCGGAATACCCCCCAAAGCATTTCAAAAAACCGATAGGGAAGCGATGGAAGGCCGATCCTCTTGCGCGAATTTGCATAGATCTCATAAAACAAAGAAAGATCGTTTTCGCTGGTGCCGATTCTCAGCTGCAGCCCATTTTTCTGCGCTTTTGAGATCGGCACCCGAACGGACTTTTTGTGGAATTTTTTAATAAGGAGCTCGGGCGAGGCGTCCAACGGAAGGAAATGATGCCAGTTCCGTTCAGTGGCTATTCCAAATTTGGCGTCGACCAGGGGTGCACTGCGAGCTCTGGCCTTAACCTCGATGCATCCCGAATTATTGCGCTGGTATCTGCGGATCAAATAATCGCAAAGAATGCCGCCCGCTTCAGAGTCAGCGATCAGCGGTTCGCAAAAATTCGCAAAAGGGGCCGATACCAGGCGCTTCCCGGTAATCCGGCTGTCGACATGGTATACCGGCAGCCCTGCGACAATGCCGTCCTCGGCCTCATTCCATATAACGACCAGCTCTCCTCGAATATGCTTGAAGCTTTCTTCCAGAGCTTTTTTCCATCCCGAAAGATGGTAAATGGATCCCATGGGATGGCGCTCAACAAAAACATCCCATTGAGTGTAAGACTCCTCGCTTAATACAGAGACCGTTTTCATCTTGAGATCAAATCCATAGAAAAAATGCTGGATATCATGATCCTGATTGTACTCCATTCTGCACGAATGTGCAAAGTTCGACGAATCGTTAAAGTATCGGGCCGGAGCGGCCGATAAGCGCTATGACAGACCCAACATGTTTCAGCCGATGGCTCGGCATCTATCGCGCTTGCGCAGTTGGTTCGGTGGCGGCTCCAGGGCTTGTTGCTAAAACAACGCGTTCGCCGGCCGACCCCGGACATCCTATTCGGAGGGGAAAACACGCATGTTTAGAAAGATCAGACTCAGCTGCAAACTGATTGCCGGGTTCGTGATCGTCGCCCTGGTCACCCTGGGCGTCGGCTTTTCCGGCTGGCTCGGCGTCAACGGGCTTTCCGGCCACATCCACGAAATCGCCTATGTACGGTTGCCGGGTGTCTCCAGCCTACTGACGATAGAAAAGAGCATGGAGTCGCTGCGCGTCGCCATCCGCACCCTGCTCAACCCCGACCTGAAGCCGGAAGACCGCGCCCGCCAGTTCAGCAATATCGACGCCGCCCGCAAGGCGTATCGCGCTGCCTGGGACATCTATGAGCCGCTGCCGCAGACGCCTGAGGAGGCCGGCCTTTGGAAGCAGTTCACGCAGGCCGTGGATGCCTGGGCCAAGGAAAACAATGAATTTTTGCGCCTGGCCAAAGAACTGGAGACAACCGGAATTACCAACCCCAAGGACCTGCAGGAAGACCTGGAGCGCTTCCGCGGAGATCATTACAAGCTCATGGCCGACGTTCTGGCCGTCATGTCCACGGGCAACTTGATGATGGATGCGAAAGACGCCGCGTCCTGCAATTTCGGCAAGTGGATGAAGAACCAATCGATCAACAATCCCAAGGTTAAAGAAATCGTCTCGAGGGCCGCCGCCGTCCATGAAAAATTCCACCAGACCGGAAGTGCCATCAACGACCTCATCATGAAAGGCAAGCAGTTTGAAGCGGTCACCGCGTTCAACAACGAGATGTGGACTGCCGCCGATGAGATATTCGGGCACCTTGACGCGCTGCGCGCGGAAGCATCGCAAGCTGGAGGAATCTATGCAAAAATGAATCACCAGGCCATGGGCCCCTGCGTCGAAAAACAGCGCATCGCCTTGGGGCTTTTGGGCAAGGTCGTCAAGATCAACGAAGACATCGCGGCGGAGTCGGCCAAGGCCGGCGAGGATATGGCCGGTTGGTCCAACATCATCGCACTGGCCGGAACCCTGGCAGGCTTCGGCATCGCATTGGCTTTCGGGATTCTGCTTAGCATCTCCATCAGCCGTTCCCTGCGGCACATCATCGCCGGTCTGGCCGAGGGCGCCGAGCAGGTCTCCTCAGCCGCTGGTCAGGTTTCGGCCGCGAGCCAGTCGCTGGCCGCCGGATCATCGCAGCAGGCCGCCGGCATCGAGGAAACTTCATCGTCGTTGGAAGAAATGTCCAGCATGACCCGCCAAAACGCGGATAACGCCGGCCAGGCCGATCGGCTGATGAAGGAAGCCCTGACCGTCGTGGAAAGAGCCGATCAGTCCGTGCAGGCCCTCACCACCTCCATGCAGGAGATTTCCACGGCGAGCGAAGAGACGTCCAAAATCATCAAGACCATCGACGAGATCGCGTTCCAGACCAACTTGCTGGCGCTCAACGCCGCCGTCGAAGCGGCCCGCGCCGGCGAGGCCGGAGCCGGGTTTGCCGTAGTTGCTGAGGAAGTACGCAACCTGGCCAAGCGCGCCGCCGATGCCGCCAAAAACACCGCTGGCCTGATCGAAAGCACGGTCAAGAAAATCAAGGCCGGATCGCAGACGGTCGCGGAAACATCGGGTGCCTTTTCAACGGTATCGAATCAAACCGCCAAGGTGTCGGAACTGGTGGCCGAGATCGCCGCCGCCTCCGGCGAACAATCTCAAGGCATCACCCAGGTGAACACGGCGGTGACCGATATCGACAAGGTCACCCAGCAGAATGCCGCCAACGCCGAGGAGTCCGCCTCGGCCGCCGAGGAGATGAGCGCTCAGGCGGAACAGATGAAAGCCATGGTGCAGGAGCTCGTCGTGCTGGTCGAAGGCGGCAAACGGGAAGAAGCGATCGCCGAAGTTCATCCGGCCGTGGAAGCGGCGGAGCCGGTCCGCAAACCCTTTCGCCGCAACGCATCGTCCGGCCCCTCGCCGCAGCCCACGCAGCGATCCGGCCGTCCGTCGACGACCAGCGCCTCTCCGGACCAGATTATTCCCTTGAACGATTCGGAATTAAGCGATTTTTAAGGTCGACTTACCGGGCGACGGATCCGCATAGCGGCCGTTGCCCGGTTTTCTCGCCGGCAATAAAAATGGTGGCAGCGCGCTGCGGCCGAAAAACCGCCCCGCCGGACCTCGGCTGAAGGTGCACTTGTTCAATTGCCGGATCAATCCGCCGTCGATTCAAGGAAGGGCCGGAGGTAGGCATAGTCCGGCGTCAGCTCGCCGCGGTAGACGATCACGGCCCGTTTAAGCTCGGCCGGCAGCGAAAGCGCCTCGAAACGCTCCGAGAAATCCGCCCGGTCCAATTCCGGCAGGAAGCGCTTCAAGACCCGGCTGAAATCGACCGAGGCATCCCGCGGAATTTCAGCCGGCAGAATGTCGACCGCCATCATCACGGGACCATGGCCCTCGAATCCGTCCGTTGCCCGCCCGGCGGCCGGATCATACACATACACCGGGTTGCCCGGCTCGGTGGCCTTGACCGTGCATTCGATCGACCCGTTGACGTCGCAGCTGATATCGCCGATGACCTTGAGCCGGGGCTGCCGGCCGGCACCCCAAAGTCGGCGGCATTGATCGATGGTGAGCAGCCGGGGGTAGCGATAATCCCAGTAGATGCAGTTGACCAGTACGGTCAGATGGTCGACATAGCGCCCGAAGACGCCGCGGTAGCCGTCCTTGCCGCGGCGGTAATAATCGTCGAGATCGAACGCGGCCCCCTCCGTTAAGGATTGCACCAGATCGCTCTCCCCAAATACCACCTGATAAACCATCCTGCGGGACCGCGTGCGGTCATGGGCCACCGCCCCCAGCGCCTCCGGAGAAACGGTCTC
Source organism: Desulfobacterales bacterium (assembly GCA_025454115.1). Classification (GTDB taxonomy): domain Bacteria; phylum Desulfobacterota; class Desulfobacteria; order Desulfobacterales; family SpSt-501; genus SpSt-501. Next base: position 8,785 of record JALOPB010000165.1, read on the forward strand.
CAGCGGCAGCAGACTCAGGATTTCTTGGGCGCCGCGGGAGACGTTGCCGGTGCCGGTCAAGCCCACCACCAGCGGATGGACCGCCTCGGGCACGCCGTCCTTTTGGATGGCGGCGGCGATCCGCTGCAGATCCTCGCGGGCTCCGGACAGGTCGGCATAGCTGCGGGCCTGCTTCAGTCGGCTGAAAGGCGATGGCACCCCTTCGACCTCCAGGCGTTTTCCCAGCGTCCAGAGCGTGTTGATCATGCCCGCCAGCCCGGCGTGCCGGCCGAAAAAAATCAGGCGCCGGTTCTTCTCGTCCACGATGCGCTCGTAGTCGATCAGGGTGGCCTTCAGTGCCATCAGGCGGCGCAGCATGGGCATGTTGGCCGGCTGGCCCTTGATCACATGGGGAAAGAAGAGATAGACCTTGCCGGCATCGAGTTTGGCGGGCGGGATCTCCTTGATGCCGATGATGACGTCGCAGTCGGACAGGTCTTCTTGAACCGGGACGCCGGCCGAAGCGAACTCCTCATCGGCGAAAGCGCGCCGGGGGCTGGCTTGAACCACTGCGGGGATTCCGGCATCCCGCAAATCTTTCAGGTCGGCGGGCACCAGCGGCACGCGGCGCTCCCATTGGCTCTTGTCTTCGCTTCGAATTCCGAATTTCATAGATGGTCTCTCCTGATTCCTTCCTGGTCAGACTCGCAAAAAAGTTCTATATCGACGGCTTCGTAAAAAGGCCAAGATCAAGGCGCGCGAGTCTCGTGCCGCGAGGCGTACTGACCGTACGCCGCAGCGGCAGCGAGATGAAGCGCAACGCCGAGATTGGCCCTTTTACGAAGCCGTTCGCCGTTCGATGTTCATCCCGCGCTGCTTCAACTCATCGGCCACCACCGCCGCCGGCAGGTCGCGCGCCGGGTTGAGCAGGCCGGTGTTCCGGACCCGGCCGGAAAGAATCAACTGGGCTGCGATGCTCGTGGTGAAACCGACGGTGCGGTTCATAGCGAAGAGGCCGGTCGCCAGGTCCCGGTAGTCGACCAATTCGTAAATCGCCCGCAGCGGTTGTCGGTTCTTGAGGCCCCAGGCCTCGACCCGGATGACGACCATGTCGCGCTCGCCGTCCGCGAACTGAAGCCGCGGCGACAGGTGCTCGACGACGAAGCGGCGCGGCGACAGGTCGACCCCGCCGATCCGCTCCGTGGTTTCATCCAGAAACCCCAGCTCGGCCATCGCGTTCCAGAACGGGTTGTGGCCGGGCCAGCGCATGGCGTACCGCCCCATCTCGCGCAGCTCCGGACCGAGGCCGAATACCGCAATGTAGCGCAGGGCGTCGCCGTTGGGATAGGCGTCCATCACGCCGGCCCCCGGCACCTCGAAGGAATGGCCGTACTCCGGACGGAAGATTCGCCCGCCGGGGATGGCGATTTCCTGTCCGTCCTGCAGCAGCCGGGCCGGCCGCATGTAGGCCTTGAGCACCCCGTCGAAGGTCCAGGTGATCTTGTAATGAATGGGGTTGTCCCCGGCGCAGGCCGGCTCGGGCAGACCCGCGCCATAGGAGCGCAGGCCATGCACCACGTCGAGCTCATCGACGGCCAGCCGGCCCAGGATCAGGTCGATCCCGGGGTCCATGCCCATCTCCGGCAGCAGGGTCACGCCCCTTTTGCGGGCGGGCCCATCGAGTTCGGTCAAGTCCCCGGTATAGCTCGAACTGACATAGTGCACTCCGGCGCGGACCGCGGCCCGGGCGACCGCCGGCTGGAAGTCCGGCGGCAGCATGCAGATCAGGACCTGCGGTTTTATCTCCTGCACCAGCTGGTCGACTCCCTCCAGCCGCTCGGCATCCAGTGCAACCGCCCGGACCTTGCGATAGCCCTTCCGGTCGATATAGGCGTTGGCCGGCTCGGCATCGATGTCGGCGGCGACGATCGCGGTGACTATCTCGCTCTGCTCCAGATCGTGCACCACGGCCTTGCCCTGCAGCCCCATCCCCAGAACGAGTGCTTTCACGGCACCTCCCTCAGATGTTGCGCAACCGGGGGTCCAGGGCGTCCCGCAGCCCATCCCCCAGAAGATTGATCGAAAGAATCGTCAGCATGATGGCTATGCCCGGCAGGGTCACCAGCCACCAGGCATCGGTGATATAGACCCGACCCTCTGCCAGCATCCGGCCCCAGGTCGGCATCGGCGGCGGGACCCCCATGCCGAGGAACGACAGCCCGCTTTCCCAGATGATGATGTTGGCCACCCGCACGGTGGCGAGCACCAGGATGGGCGAAAGCACGTTGGGGAAGATGTGCCGCAGGAGAATGACGCGGTGCCGGGTGCCCACGCTGCGCGCCGCCAGCACGAACTCCTTCTCTTTGATGCTGAGCACGCTGCCGCGGATGGTGCGAGCGTAGGTGACCCAGTCGGAAAGACCCAGCACCAGGATCAGGTTGAAGATGGAATTGCCCAGCACGGCGATGACCGAGATGGTCAGCAGCATGAAGGGGTAGGCCATGAAGACGTCGGCGACCCGCATGATCACGCTGTCGATCCGGCCGCCGTAGTAGCCGGAGACGAGCCCCAGCAGAATCCCGGCCCCGCAGGCCACGAGCACGGCGGCGAACCCCACCGCCAGGCTGACCCGGCTGCCGTAGAGGATGCGCACCAGCACGTCCCGGCCGAGATTGTCGGTGCCCAGGGGATGGGCCAGGCTGCCGCCCTCCTCCCAGAACGGCGGGGTCAGCCGAGCCAGGAGATCCTGGGCCAGCGGGTCCGCCGGATAAACGACGTGAAAGCCCAGGCTGGTGGCGAGGATGAGCGCCAGCAGGATCCCTCCGGCCACACCGCCCGGCGAGCGACCCAATGCTCTCAGGGTTTCCCCCCACAGCCGCAGGGTGGCCCGCAGGTTCCGGAATCGTTCCGGCGATTCGTCCGTTCGCGCCGCCCCGCTCATGTCTGCTCCAGATAACTGATCTGGGGATCGAGATACAGATAGATAAGGTCAACCAGAAGGTTGACGGCTACGAAGATCACGGCCAGGACCAGCACGGCCGCCTGCACCAGCGGATAGTCCCGACTGAAAATGGCCTGCACCACCAGGCGGCCCACCCCCGGCCAGGCGAACACCGTTTCGATGATGACGGTCCCCCCGATGAGGAAGCCGAACTGCATGCCGGCCACGGTCACCAGCGGGATCAGGGCGTTCTTGAGGGCGTGCTTGCCGATGACGATTTTTTCGCGCAACCCCTTGGAACGGGCCGTCCGCACATAGTCCTGGCTGAGGACTTCGAGCATCACGGAACGGGTTAGACGTGCGAACATGGCCATCAGGCTCAGGCCGAGCGCCAGAGAAGGCATGACGAGCTGCGCCAGGGTCCCCCGGCCCGAGGTGGGCAGCCACCCCAGGGTCACCGAAAACAGCAGGATCAGCATGATTCCCAGCCAGAAATGGGGCATGGACAGCCCGAAGAGCGCCCCCAGCATCGAGCCGATGTCCCAAATCGAACCGCGCTTGACCGCCGAAACGACCCCCAGGGGGATGGACACCACCAGGGCGAAGAGCATGGCCGCACCGGCAAGCTCGAGGCTCGCCGGCAGGCGTTCCAGGATGAGGTCGATCGCCGGCACGCGGTGGACCAGGGACACTCCGAGATCGCCGCGCACCGCGTGGCTTGCGAAACGCCAGTACTGCACGTGCAGGGGGTCGTTGAACCCAAGCTGCTCCCGCAAGGCCTCGACCTCGGCCTTGGTGGCGTCCGGCGGCAGCATGAGCATCACCGGGTCCCCGGAGAGGTGAATGAAGAGATGCCCACGGCCACGTAGGCCGTGTGCCACAATCGTTTTAAAATGAAACGGACCATGAACGCTCGGATAGCCGGCTGGGGGATACCCAGCCGGACTTGGTTCAATAAATACCAGCAATAAGGCTCGGTGGGACGACGGTTCTGTAAAAAGGTCCAAGATCAAGGCGCGCGAGTTTCGCGGCGCGAGGCGTACATTGAAGTACGCCGCAGCGGCGGCGAAATGAAGCGCAACGCCGAGATTGGCCTTTTTATGGAGCCGTCACTTCGGCTTGGCCGTGTTCATGATTAGATACCCGTCCCGCATCCCCTTGTAGTCCACCGCATTGGACACCCCGTACACCTCGGGAATCACGTAAAGGTAAAGCCACGGGGCGTCCTGGTAGAGGAAGCGGTCGATCTCGTTGTAGACTTTGGCCCGGGCGGCCGGATCCAGGTGCGTCCCTTGTCCAGAAGCGCGTCCACCTGCTCGTTCTTGTAGTAATAGTCGCGGCTCTTGGAGTGGAACAGCGAATAGACATAGCGGTCCGGCTCGGGCGCATCGTCCCAGAAGTAGATGTAGGTCTGGTGCAGCTTGTTCTTGTAGCGGTCCCACTGGACGGCACGCTCCCAGGGCTCGAGGGTGACCTTGATGCCCACCTTGGCCAGGTCGGCGGCGATGGCCTCGGCCTGCTCCTGGACCTGGGGCATGTAGGTGCCGAAGGCCAGCCGCATCTCGAAGCCATTGGGGTAGCCCGCCTCGGCCAGCAGCTGCTTGGCCTTGGCCGGGTCGTAGGCATAGGGCTTCAGGCCCGGGTCGGCCCCGAAGGTGCGCGGACTGATCGGGCCGGCGCACAGGATGGCCTTGTCGTTGAACAGGGCCTTATTGATCAGCGGCCGGTTGACGGCATGGTTGACCGCCTGCCGCACCTTCACGTCGCTGAAGGGTTTCTCATAGGTATTGAGGCCCAGGTAGTTCATGGAGCCCATCTGGTCGGTGAGATAAGCCTTGCCGGAATCCAGGACCTTCTTGCGCTGGTGCACCGGTACCCCGCTGATCACATCCGCCTCGCCGGTCAGAAGGGCCGCGATGCGCGAAGCCTCCTCGGGCACGCCTTTGAAGACCAGCTTCTTGTAGGCCGGTTTGGGGCCGTAGTACTTGTCGTAGGCCGACATGGTGATCTCCTGGCCCTTGACCCATTTGTCCAATTTGTAGGGGCCGGACCCCACCGGGTTGAGGTTGTACTCGGCGTCGCCCACCTTTTTGACGTACTCGGGCGGCACCACGAACAGATACTGGGCCAGCATGTAAAGCCCGGGCGCGTAAGGCTGGGACGTCGCGATCTTGAAGTTCAGATCGTCGATGACCTCGACGCCCTTGAAAATGGTCAGTTTGCCCTTGTGGGGGCTCTTAAGCGCGTCGCTCATCAGGCGCTCGAAGGAGAACTTGACGGCCGCCGAGTTGATCGGCTCGCCGTTGTGGAAGGTCGCTCCCTTGACCAGGGTGAACTTCCAGGTGAGGTCGTCGACCTTTTCCCATTTCTCCACCATGCCCGGCTTGACGGTGGCGTCTTCCTGGGGCTTGAGAATGGTATCGTGGAGGTTGTAGCCCACGCTCATCGTGGTCTGGATCGAGCTTTGCATGATGTCCAGGCCGACCGGTTCGGCCTCCTGCACCACCACCAGGGTGTCCTTGTCCTTTGCCATAGCCGCTCCTGCGGCTATGGCACCAGCCAGGACCAATCCCAAAAATATTGCTGCGGTTCTCGTCTTCATGCACTGCCTCCTTGGGTTGAAGGGTTGAGGGCATCGCTGGTCGATGCCGGAAAGGGTGAGTTCCAGACGTCATGGCGGTCATAGAGATGGCACCGCACCAGATGGTTCAACTCCGCCGCCCGCGTGAGCGGCGCCTGCTCCAGGCAGACCGGCATCACCTCCGGGCAGCGCGGATGGAAGCGGCAGCCCGGCGGCGGGTCGATCGGCGAGGGCACATCGCCCTTGATGAGAATGCGCTGACGGGACCGCCGGGGGTCGGGCACGGGTACGGCGGACAGCAGTGCCCGGGTGTAGGGATGCAGGGGCCGCGCATAAATCGCCTTCACGTCAGCGAGTTCCACGATCTGGCCCAGGTACATCACCCCCACGCGATGGCTCACGTAGCGGATCACGGCCAGATCGTGTGAGATGAAGAGGTAGGACAGATTAAGCCGGCGCTGCAGCTCGACCAGGAGATTCAGCACCTGGGCGCGCACCGAGACGTCCAGGGCCGAAACCGGCTCGTCGCCTACGACGAGCTTCGGCCGCAGCACGAGCGCCCGGGCCACGCAGATGCGCTGGCGCTGGCCGCCGGAGAATTCATGCGGGAAGCGCGTCAGGTGCTCCGGGAGCAACCCGACCATCTCCAGGGTTTCCTTCACCCGCACCCGGCGTGCGGCCGCGCTGAGCGCCTCGTGGTTGAGCAACGGCTCCTCGACGATCCGCTCCACGGTCAACCGTGGGTTGAGCGAACCGAAGGGGTCCTGGAAAACGATCTGCATCTTGCGCCGCAACCGGCGCAGCGGCTCCGGGTCGAGCATCAGAATGTTTTGGCCCTGGAACCGGACTTCGCCGCCGGTCGGCTCGATCAGCCGCAAAATGCTGAAGCCCGTGGTGGACTTGCCGCAGCCGGACTCCCCGACCAGGCCGAGAGTTTCGTTCTCCGCCAAGCTGAAGGAAACGTCGTCCACGGCGTGCACCTTGGCGTTGCGCCGGCCCAAGAGGCCCCGGCGTACGGGAAAGTGCTTGACCAGGTGCCGCACATCGAGCAGCTCAGGCATGGCCCACCCGCCAGCAGGCCACCCGATGGTCGCCGTCCACCGATTCCAGGCGCGGCGGGCGGGTGCGGCAGATGTCCATCGCCTCCGGGCAGCGCGGCTCAAAATGGCAGCCGGCCGGCAGCGCGGCCACGCTCGGCACGACCCCCCGGATTTCATTCAAGCGTCCGGATTCGAAGCCGGCGTCGGCGCGCGGGATGGATGCCATCAGCCCGCGCGTGTAGGGATGCAGGGGCCGGTCGAAGAGATCGACCGTCAACGCCTCCTCCATGATCCGGCCGGTGTACATGACGGCCACGCGGCGCGTGGCTTCGGCCACCACGCCGAGATCGTGGGTGATGAGCAGAATGGCGGTGTTCAGCTCCGCTTTCAGCTCCATCATGAGCTCGATGATCTGGGCCTGGATGCTGACGTCCAGGGCCGTGGTGGGCTCGTCGGCCAGCAGCAGGGCCGGCCGGCAGGCGAGCGCCATGGCGATCATGACCCGCTGGCGCATGCCGCCGGAGAGCTGGTAGGGGTACTCCCTGACCCGCCGCTCCGGAGCCGGTACCCCCACCCGGGCCAGCATGTCGACGGCTTTCTGCAGGGCCTCGGCCCGCTCCAGACCGCGGTGAACCCGAAAAACTTCCGTCAGCTGGTTGCCCACCGTAAAGACCGGGTTGAGGGCTGTCATGGGTTCCTGGAAGATCATGCTGATGCGGTTTCCGCGGATTCCCATGATGGTTTCCTGACTGGAAGCAAGCAGGTCCTGTCCCATGAACAGGATCCGTCCGCCTTCGAAGAAAGCCGGCGGCACCGGCAGCAGTTTCAGAATGGACAGCGCCAGAACGCTCTTGCCGCATCCCGACTCCCCGACGATGCCGACCACTTCGCCCTCGTCCACCCGAAGGGAAACGCCGTCCACCGCTCTGGCGAGTCCACGGCGGGAGTGAAAGAAGGTCTTCAAGTTGTCGATTTGCAGCAGCGTCACGGGGTTTTCATGGCCTGAATGGATTGCGCACGTCACGGATACCGGTCCGGTTCAGGCGCGACTATAAAGAAGACCGCTGATGCCGTCAACCGAAAAGGGTTTCAGCTT
>JALOPB010000166.1 GCA_025454115.1 Desulfobacterales bacterium
CTTGAATCGGATGCGGAAGACCAGCGGGGTCCCGTCTCGTGCGTCGAAAATCATCTCGACGGTGTCGAACGGCGCATTCTTCTGGCGAGCGTAGCGGTACATGAGCTTGATCTGATCATGCTCGACCCGTTCCCCCGGCGGGTGGTTCAGCCGGCGGTTCAGGGCCTCCAGATCCGGCAAATGGGCTGCCAAAAAACCGTTGAAGTTGCATTCCAGATCAATGATGCCGCGCTGCTCGATGGCGTCGTTGCCCAGCTTCTGTGCCAGCTCCTTGCGGAGCGCATCGGAGAAACGGGAATTGCGTCCGACATCTAAAAACGTGAAGCTTTCCGGCCCTGTCGGCGCCGGTCGGTCCGGCGGGGGTGGAGGGTCGCTGCAGGCCAGAAGAGAAAATAGAATCACGGCCAACACGGCCGGAGTAACGCCGTTCATCCGCCGGAGTGTTTTCGGTAGGGCCCGTCTATCCATCTTTAACGGTTCGAAGCTCATCATCCTTTTCAAGAAATCCCTTGCCCGATCGCCGACCCGATATCGCCGATGCCGAACGGAAAGGATCCGTTCCGGCGGTCGCGAAGGAAGGTTTGCAGGGTTTCGGAAATGACGCGGAACGCGATCTGATCCCAAGGGATCTCGGCCTCCGCGTAAAACCTCACCTCCAGGCTTTCTTTGCCGGGCCCCTCTCCCACATCCGCCACCCGGCCTCTAAACATAAAATAGATCTGATTGATGTGGCAAATATTGAAGAGCCGATACGGGGTCAGATCATCGACGCAAGCTCCGGTTTCTTCCCGAGTCTCGCGCACGGCACAGGCCGACACGGATTCGCCGTTCTCAAGATAGCCGGCCGGCAGGGTCCATTTTCCATAGCACGGTTCGATCGCCCGGCGGCACAGCAGAATCCGCCCCTCATACTCCGGGATGCATCCAACCACGACCCGCGGGTTTTGATAGTGGATGGCGCCGCAGCCCCGGCAGATGAACCTCCCGCGGTCGTCGCCGGCCGGTGTCGCGAACTCCAGTAGGCTGCCGCAATCGCTGCAGAATTTCATTTGACACCCATCAAGAGGAAATCCGCGTCCTGGCGATCGACCGTCTGCTGGTCGATGCTGCCGGGAACTTCGGGCAGAAAAACCGTAACGGGCAGCGGGGAACGCAAGCGGATCTGGCGCGGCACCGCTCCGTTTTGAGCGTGGCCGACGCCGGTGAGGATGACCATCGTGGTTTCCGGGTGGGAGGCGAGAAACTCCAGCGCGTGGACCGCCATGGCGTTGTCCCAAACCATCTGGGCTTCGCAGAAAAACGTGAAATTCATGTTGCCGTGGGCGTGGGCGCCGTAAACGCTGCGGATGTACCGCATGTATTCTTCATCGATCTGGCAGGCCACGTCCGCGAGCTGGCCCCGCTGGTCCTCGCTCAGCGATTGGAATCCGTCTCGCGCCACCTGCCGGGTGATTTCTCGAGGGACGTTGAGTCCGATCATGGGGATCCTCGCAGCGCGGGCATACTCGAAAATGGATTGGTAGGCGGACCAAGCATAACCCCAATTATCGCGGAAGATCGTTTCGAACTCCTGCGGCCGGATGTCCCCGGAGACCCAGCGGTCGAGAGCAGCCTGGCTGTTTTTCCGGAACATTTCGAGACCGACCGCCACCCGGGCACCGGCTGCGTGCAGGGCCTGGATCACCCGCAGCTGGGCGCGGTGGTGGCCAACGTCGGTGTGTTGCTCGCCGACCAGGATGATCCGGCTCTTGAGCAGTTCCGGCATCAGCTCCGCGAGGGTTGTTGGGCGCATCGTGCGCAGGTCGAAGACCGGTTGCGCAACGTCAGCTGTCGCCGGTCCGGAAAAAATCGTCATCAAGATCAGGCATGCCCCGCAAAAGGTCTTCATGGGATTAGTCCCACCGATGGATAACCGGCGAATGGGTTACCGCCCAGGCGCCCTTGTCCCGGTTCTGGCCGTCTTTGAACGTGAGGTAGCTGTAACGGCCGTAATGAGTGATCTTGGCAGCAGCGGTTTCCGCTGCCGACGCCGGACCCGGCAGGAAGATCCCCATGACCCGCAGGGAGTCGCCGGGGTGCGGAATCACGCCGAAGAACGTGTCGACCTCCGCCGGCGTTATCGAACCATCCAGAGCGAAGCCGCTTTCGGTTATACGTAGACCGGCCGGTGCGGTGCGCAGGAGACTTCGGTCACGCGGCCAGCCCACGAGAATCAGGTCGCGGTCGTCGAGACGGCGCGAACCGATCTCATCTTCCTCTACCATCGTAAGGTTGCGCAGCCCCAACGAACGGGCGATAATATCGCCCAGCCGCCGGCCGTTTCCGGACGCCTGAGTGCAGATCACCAGTGTGATGGACGGAGAGCTTTTCAGGGAATTGACGGTCGGCGGAATTTCCACGGGGTCCAGACGGCGCAGCATGTGACCGTCCGGGTCGATCGACAGTCGCTCCGGCTCCGAAACCCCCGTGAATTCAAACCGGCCGGATGCATCGGAAAGGTGGATGGTCTGGTCCAGACGACGGTCGCGGGTTTCAAGGGATAGCTCAGCCTCGGTCGTGAAGAACGGTTTCTCCTGAACCGCATGTCCCGTGACGGCCCCCGCTCCCGCGGCCGGTTCAAGCTTCACCGCCTCCAGGCGGAGCCGCGGCGCGCCCTTCCGTTGGACCCATTGCTCGAAGAAGTCCGTCAAGGATCGGTTCGAGCGCCGTTCGAAGGCAAGGCGCAGATCGTCCCAGGACGCCGACCGGAACAGCCTCTCGCGATAGATATCCCGCAACCCGCCCCAGAAGGCGTCCTCGCCGATCAACCGACGCAGCATGTGGAACACCATGACGCCCTTGTCGTAGCCCACGGCCTTGGTGACCGTGTCGGTCCGGCTCAAAAAGCGTGAGAGCGGAAAATCCTTCGCTGGCGGCACCAGGGTCGAATAATTGCGTAGCGCCTGGAGTCGATAGTCTTTAGCCGCAACCGGCGATTCCATTTCCCGGTAGAGGTAATCGGACACGTAAGTGGTCAGGGCCTCGCTCCAGTTGCCGGATTCGAATTCGACATAAACGCCGTTGCCCCACCAGCAATGCGCAATTTCATGGCCCAGGCTGGTGGAAAGAATGAAAGGCAGCCGAAGGACTGCGCTTCCGAGCAAGGTGTAGGAAGGGAAGCCGAAGCCCGTGGGGAAAAAATTCTCCACCACCGCGAACTTGGGAAAGGGATAGGGGCCGAAAAGGTCCGAATAGAGTCGCAGATAGCGGGCGGTGGCCTCCAGGTAGGCCGGGGCCAGGTCCTGATTTTCAGTTAGAAAATACGTTGCAGCCGTGATGTCTCCGATTTTCATTTCCCGCACGTGGTAGGCCGCCGCAGAAAGGGCCAGTCCGCGTGCGGCGTGGTCGATGCGCCATTCGGAAAACGTCTTCCCCTCCCGGGTGGCATGACCGATGCTCAACCCGGCCGTTACGGCTACAATGCCCTCGGGGGCCTTTACCTTCAACATAAAGGTGTCCTGACCGTCGACCAGGTCCGGATACCACCCGGCGCCGGATAGAAGGAACGTTCCAGCCTCGGAAATGGATGCGGTGACGCCAAAGCCCGGGTTGTCGGTGTTGAGCGGCTGCACGGGCAGGGAATCGTTGAACACGGCCTCGTAGGAAATGACGACTTCAAGCGTGCGCCGCCGCTCGTCCGGTTCGAGCAAGATTTCCAGCTCCGAATTGGAAAACTTGAAAGTCCGCGGCTTGCCGTCCGTTTCGACCCGGATCTGGGTCACCCGTTCGGAAAGCGAAAACATCAATCGGTGTCGATCGTCGACACGAATGCTCATCCGGTCAAGGCCCACCAACAAGTGGGCCGAGGGGACCAGTTCTATGGACAGGTCATGTTTGACCGCGAGGGGGGTTGCCAATGCCGGCAGGCACGCGCTTAAAAATATGCCAACGGCGATCCACACCCCGATAACATACTTCCGGATCAGCATAGTAAAACGTATCGTTTTTCGCTTTGGATCATCGAGCGCCAGCTCGATCTTGAGACTTTAACTACCATATTCCGTTTGTCAAAAACAGTCCTCCATTCCGGGCTGCTGATCGGATCAGGTCCGGACCGGTCAAACCCAGTCGCCGACCGACGCATCTTTCTTTTTGGAGCGCGATGATGTATAAAATGAATAAAAAGTGGCTCGTCGCACTCCCCAACCGCATCGGAGGAAATCTATCATCATGATTGCTTCGCCGCAGAAAAGAAGACATTACCCCATGGCGGGACTGATGCTGATTTTGATTTCGGGCCTGCTTTGGAGCGGGGAGCGGTTCATGCAGGCAACCCGATCCTTGCTGGGTCCGGATGCCGCCTATGCCGCCGATGTCGTCCAGCCGTCTCTGGTTCGCAAGAAGCTGCCGGTGCCTGCGGCAGCCACTCGGGCAGAGCCGGTGCCCGCCGCTCCAACGGTACCGGCCATCGAACCGTCGGCCACAGCGCCCGAGAAAACCGAGAGGGTCGCATCCTCCGAACCGGCTCCGCCGGTGGCCGCACCCATGCCTGAACTGTCTCCGCTAGCGGTTCCGCCGGCTCCACCGCCGGCCAAAGTGGAACCGTCGAAATCCGAACTCACCGGCGCATCGCTTCGCCCCTATCCTTTTTCCATTCTGCTTTCCAGCTGCAAAGAAAAGGAAAATGCCTTGGCCGCTGCTTCCAGATACCGGCAAACGGGATTAACATCTTACATCGTCCGGACCGATCTGGGCAACAAGGGGATATGGTGGCGGACGCTTGCCGGTCACTATCGAACCCTTGCAGAGGCCATCCAGGCAAAGAACAAGCTTAAACTTTCAGATGCCGTGGTGGTGAAAACTCCCTATGCCAACCTGATCGGGCAGTATGGATCCGAAGCCGAGGCCGCCGAGGCCGCTAATCGGGTTGCTCAGAAAGAGGTTTTCCCATACATGGTGAAAGGGCCGGGGCCTTCATTTCAGCTCATGGCCGGAGCCTTCCCTAGCCAACACGCCGCGGAAATCCATCGGCGCGAACTGGATGCAAAGGGGGTAGCCACCCGCACCGTGCAACGCTGAGGAAGAGCGGCTTCGTCGGAAAGCCCAGCTCGGCGTTGCGCTTCATCCCTCGGTTGCTGCGGCGTACCTGGGGGTACGCCTCGCATCGCGGAATTCGCGCGCCTTGATCTTGGCCTTCGGACGAAGCCGCCGGACTGCCGTATATCAGCAGCTTTCGCATCGAGCGTCCTGTTCCGCTGAAGGTTCTCTTGACCTGCACGAAGAGGGCCACTATCATTCCGCCAGGATTGCCCTTTTTCTCAAATCTCTTCACAAGGAAGCTAAGCAAAAATGGCAAAAGCTGCAGCGCCGGATCTTAAAAATTACATGCGCAAGGAGACCGCCCTGCTGATCAGCCTACTGGCACTGGCGGTGGGTTTTTTCGGCGGGGTGTTTCTGGGGGTCTATAAATCGGGATCCGGCCTCCAGGGCATGCCGACCGGAGGATCCCCCGCCGCTCAGAGGGATCTCCAGGATCAGATTGCCGCCCTGGAAAAAGAATCCCAGCAGAATCCGTCGAACGTCGCGGCATGGGTCGAGCTGGGCAACGCCTATTTTGACAGCGACCAATACGAGAAGTCCATCCAGGCCTATCGCAAGGCGCTCGATTTAAAGCCGGACAACGCCGATGTGTGGACGGACATGGGGGTCATGCAGCGCAAGGCCGGTCGTTCCCAGGAGGCCGTCAAGGCCTTCGACCAGGCCATCGCCGTCAACCCGAAGCACGAGGTGTCGCGGCTCAACAAGGGCATCGTCCTGTTCCACGATCTGCAGGATGTCGAAGGCGCCCTGCGGGCCTGGGAGGGCCTACTGGAAATCAATCCGACGGCAATGGCACCGGGCGGGGTCTCGGTCGACCAGATGGTCCAGAGCCTGAAGAAGCAGCCGCCGGCGAAGCCCGAGAAGAAGTGACGGCTCAGGGATAGGGTCAAAGGGTTCAGAGTTCGGGGTTCAGGAAACCCGCTGGCGCGGACATAGGAATTCCAATCTTTCTCCCGCGCGAACGAAACCGACTTGCGGCGATCATGTCCCGGCAGTTGCTTTTTCCGAACCCTGAACCCCGAACCCTCCCAACCCTTCAGTTATGGGGATACCGGCTGCCGTATATCTCCTGAACCTCTTCCCGACTGAATTCATACGCTGTGTTGCAGTTGTGGCAGCGCATCTGGACGGGAAAGGGTCCGTTGTCCCGCAGGTCTTTCAAGTCCTGAATCGGCAGCAGGGTGAGCAGGCGGTGCAGGCGCTCGCGGCTGCAGTGGCACAAGAACTCAACCCGGCGGTCGGATAGGATCTGCGGCGCGTAGTCGGCGAATGCCTCCAGCACCACGGCTTCGGGGGTCTGTTCGCCGGAGAAGACCGATCCCAGCGATGGAAAGCTCAGGACGCTGTTTTCCAGCTCGGCGGTCAAACCGTCTCCAGCGCCCGGCAGCGCCTGGAGGAAGAGGCCGCCCGCTCCGATGGCTTCTCCCGCGCGGTCGAATTTGATGCTCAAATTGAATGCGGTCGGGATTTGCTCCGATGTCAGGTAGTAATGCGCCAGGTCCTGAGCGATGTTGCCGTGGCGCAGCTCGACCTGGCCGGTGAACGGCTGCTTGGCGTTCTGGAGATGCTTTGTCACCGCAAGAACCCCGGCGCCGAAGAACCGCGAGAGATCGAAGTCCTCCATCGGCTTGTCGATGGGGATCGGCACCCGCTTCAGGTAGCCCCGCACTTCACCGAATGCGTTCGCCTCCACGCTGAGCCCCTTGATCGGCCCGGAGCAGTTGATCTGCATGGCCACGCGATCGTCGCCCTTCAGGCCGGCGGCCATCAGCGCGATGCCGAGATACGCGCGGCCCAGCACCAGTG
>JALOPB010000167.1 GCA_025454115.1 Desulfobacterales bacterium
TGCAGCATGGATTGCTCCTATTGCATTCTGCAGTCTTATTTTCACCCGCCGGTCCTGCAGTACTTCATGAATCATGACGAGATGGACCGGGAGCTGGACCAGCTCTTTGCCGCCCGGGCCATCCACCGCCTGGGAACCGGCGAGTTTACCGACAGTCTGATCTGGGAACCCTGGACTCATCTTTCATCACGGCTGATCCAGAAATTTGCCGGGCAGGATGGATGTGTCCTGGAGTTGAAGACCAAGACCGCATCCATCGACTCGCTGCTGGACCTGCCGCACCGCCGCCGCACGATCCTGGCTTGGTCTCTCAACACCGAGGAGGTGATACGGACCGAGGAACGGGGGACGACTTCGCTCGACGCACGCCTGGCAGCGGCGGGGCGGGGTGCCGATCACGGTTATCCGCTGGCGTTTCACTTTGACCCGATTATCATCACCGACGGCTGCGAGGCCGATTATCGCCGGACCGTCGAGCGCCTGTTTAGCACCGTCGACCCTCGCCACATCGTTTGGATCAGTATGGGGGCCTTGCGATTCATGCCGGAGCTCAAGACCGTCATCCGGAGGCGGTTCAAGGCCTCGCGGATGGTTTACGGCGAATTCATCACCGGTCTGGACGGGAAGATGCGCTATTTCAAGACGCTGCGGATGAACGTCTACCGCGGCATTGCAGCCGCCATCCGCACGCATGCGCCGGGGGTCTGCATTTATTTATGCATGGAGGACGACGAAGTGTGGCAGCATGCACTGGGGTTCCAGCCGGCACAGCGGGGAGGCCTGTCCCGCATGCTGGATGAGGCCGCCGCCCGCCAGTGCCGTCTGGCTCCGACCGGCGGAGAACACAGCGCAACCGTTTGGCTTTGAAGCACGCGCGCGGAACGCCGAGCTGGTTGCCGGAAAAACGGTGCGGTTGGAATTCGATATCGAGCGGCTGGACGACTACGGCCGGAGCCTGGCCTATGTCTTTCTGCCGGACGGCTCGATGGTCAACGAAAGGCTACTGCAGGAGGGGCTGGCCTTCTGCCTTTTCACACCGCCGAACGTCAAATACGAAAGCCGGCTGCTCGCCGCGCAACGCGCGGCCATGCGGGCACGCCGTGGGTTGTGGCAAAACTGGCGCGAAGCAGAAGGCCGGTACGTGGGCAACCGCAACTCCCGCCGCTTCCATCTGGCGAACTGCCCGGAGGCCAAACGGATCGCCCCCCGAAACCGCATCGCATTTTCAAAACGCTGGGATGCTTTCTGGGCTGGCTACGCCCCCTCCCGGGAATGCCAGGCTGATTTTCGCAACTCCTCCGATTAATCTTTTTCTTTGGCCTTGGCCGCCGCTTCAATAATTTTTTGGCTGATATGCGTCGGCACCTCGTCGTAGTGGGAGAATTCCATCCGGTAGATGCCTCGACCGCCGGTCATCGACCGCAGATCGGGTGCATACGTCTGGAACTCGGCCATCGGAACATAAGCGTTGATGATCTGATTCTTACCGGCATTTTCCATCCCGAGCACCCGACCGCGGCGGCTGTTCAAGTCGCCCATGATATCGCCCATGAACTCATCCGGAGCGATCACGGTGACTTTCATTACAGGTTCGAGCAGGACGGGATCGGCCTGCTCCGCGGCCTTGCGGAAGGCCAGCGAGCCGGCGATCTTGAAAGCCATTTCGGATGAATCCACCGCGTGATAGGAGCCGTCGTCCACCGTAGCCTTGAAGTCTACACAGGGGAACCCCGCCATTACGCCGCGCTGGGCGGATTCGACGATGCCTTTTTCAACCGCCGGGATGTACTGGCGCGGAATGGCTCCCCCCACGATGGCATCGACGTACTCAAAGCCCTTGCCGCGAGGCTGGGGTTCGAATTGCACCCAGCAGTCCCCGAACTGGCCGTGGCCTCCGGTTTGTTTCTTATGGCGGCCCTGGACACGGACTTTTTTCTTGATGGTTTCGCGGTACGGCACTTTGGGGATATTGAGCTGGACTTCTACGTTGAATTTGCGTCTGAGCCTTTCAACAGTGGTCTCGATGTGGATTTGCCCCAGGCCGTGCAGAATAATTTCCTTGGTTTCGGCCAGCCGGTCGATCCGCAGCGAAGGGTCTTCCTCCAGAAGTTTCGACAGCGATATAAAAACCTTGTCCTCGTCGCCTTTCGACTTGGGGGCCAACGCGTAAGAAATCAGCGTGGGCAGGGGAGGGGTCGCCGTGTAAAGGACCTTGTTGCCTTCGTCGCACAGCGTATCACCCGTGGCGGTTTCCTTGAGTTTGGCGACAGCCACGATCGACCCCGGACCGGCACCGCCGGCCGGTTTCTGCTCCTTGCCGAGAATCACCAGCAGTTGGTTGTAGCGTTCACGCACTTCCTTTTTGGAATTGTAAAACGTTCCATCCGCACCGATGGTCCCGGAAAATACTCTGAACACGGTGAGCCGGCCCGCATATGGATCTGTAATGGTCTTGATGACCAGCGCTGAAAAGGGAGCATCGGGGTCCGGTTGACGCTCGAGTTCGTTTCCGCTGGCAGGATCTTTGCCGATCCGTGGACCGCCGTCGATGGGGGAGGGCATGGCGGCGGTGATAAAATCCAGAAGCAGATCGATGCCGATGTTGCTGGCGGCCGAGCCGCAAAGCACCGGGGTGAAGGTTCTGGCCAGAACGCCCTTTCGCAGAGCCCCCCTGAGCTCGTCCTCCGAAAGAGTTTCGCCTTCGAGATAGCGTTCGACGAGCGCATCGTCGGCTTCGGCGATATTTTCGATGAGTGCTTCCCGTTCGGCCTCGACCGTTTCTTTCATTTCCGGCGGAATGTCCGTCGCTTTGGCCTTGCCGTCTTCAGCATAGACATACGCCTTCAATGAAATCAGGTCGACGATGCCCTTGAAGTCGGTTTCCGAGCCGATCGGAAGCTGAAGAATGATCGGTTTGGGCTGAAACATGTTCTTGGCATCTTCGAATGTCCGCATGAAATCCGCACGTTCTCGATCCAGCTTGTTGATGAAGATCGCCCGTGGCAGCTTGAAGTCGTCGAGGAACTCCCATCCCATCTCGGTTTGTACCTTGACGCCGTCCACACCGTCGATCACGACCACGGCTGCGTCAGCCGCCTGCAGACAGGTTTTGGTGTCGGAGAAGAAGTTCTGGTCCCCCGGCGTATCGATCAGAGTGACGGAGTGCTTTTTCCAGTTCACCTGGTGGAAGCCGGCGCTGATGCTGGAGGTGCGCTTGATCTCCTCGGGTTCAAAATCCAACGCCGTGTTGCCATCTTCAATCCGCCCCATACGGTTGATCACGCCTGTGTCGAAAAGCATGGCTTCAGCCAGGGAGGTCTTACCGGCCCCGCCATGGGCCACCAATGCGATGTTGCGAATGCCTTCGACTTTTTCGCTCATTTAACATCCTCTCCTCATTGGATTTTTTACTGAAATCGAGCCGTAAAGTTTGACTTCTATCCATTTGAACTAAAAAAATCAAGCCCCAAAATGAAATGCCGCCTGCAGGCAGGCGGCATTTCATTTGTTGAATAATTCCAACTGCATGAACGCATGCTGTGCTCGCGTTCATGCAGTTAGAAGCATGAAAAATTCCTTGTTGCCTTTGGGACCTTCAATCGGGGATGAAACCGCCTGGGAGCATTCGAGTCCGATGTTACGAAAAAAAAGACTCAGCTCGGCAATCACCCGCATGTGCTGTTCCGCATCTCGGACGATGCCACCCTTGCCGACTTGGCCCTTGCCGACTTCAAACTGCGGCTTGATCAAAGGCAGAAGGCATCCGCCGGGTTTTAGAAACCGTAGGACTGCCGGTATGACAATTTTAAGCGAAATAAAGGATACGTCGATGACGATGAGATCGACCGCCTCAGGAATCCGTGCAGGAGGCATGTGGCGGATGTTGGTCCGTTCGATGACGACCACGCGCGGGTCCTGACGCAGATTCCACGCGAACTGTCCGTAGCCCACGTCAACGGCATAAACTCGGGCCGCTCCCTTCTGCAGGAGGCAGTCGGAGAAACCACCGGTTGAAGCACCGACATCCATACAAATCCATCCTGAAACCTCCAGGGCAAAGGATTCCAGCGCTCCAGCCAGTTTCAGCCCCCCGCGGCTGACGTATGGGATCGGCTCCCCCCTTATTTCGATCCGGCTGTCGGAGCGGGTTGCGGCACCCGGCTTATCGACGATCTGTCCGTCTACCGTCACGCTGCCGGCCATGATCAACGCCCGGGCACGTTCACGGCTTGATGTCAACCCGTTGGCGAGCAAGATCAGATCCAGCCGTTGGCGCGAAGGCTTCACGGGGTCGGTTACGGGCAAACAGAAGCTTTTGGGGTGCGAAAAGAGTGGTCGGCCGTCGGCGCATGATTGTTTTGCTGGAGAAAGCGAAGGGTGGCCCGGGCAATAGCGGCAGCATTCAGGCCGTACTTATTCCGCAAGAGCGTTTGGGGGCCGTGTTCCACGAAGGCATCCGGAAGCCCGATTCGCTCCACCGCCACGGAATGGAGGCCTGCATCGTTTAATGCTTCCAGCACCGCGCTGCCGAACCCCCCCTGACGCACATTCTCTTCGATGGTCAAGACCCGGGGAGTCCGGCGCGCCAGCTCGACAGCCAGCGAGACATCCAGAGGTTTGATAAAGCGGCAGTCCACCACCGTCGCCTGGATTCCTTGATCCGCCAGCAAAGCACGGGCCGCAAGTGCCTCCATCACCGAGGCCCCGACGGCCATGAGAACCACATCATCGCCCTCCTTCAGTACCTTGGCGCTGCCGATCGGTATCGGAGTGACAGCGGGAAGCGGAGAGCAGCCGACGGCCGTTCCACGGGGATATCGGAAAGCAATCGGGCCGTCATGCTGAAGCGCCGTGAGCATCATGCGTCTCAATTCGTTTTCGTCGCGGGGAGCCATGACAACCATATTGGGCAGACAGCGCAGGTAGGAATAATCAAACAGTCCGTGGTGGGTCGCACCGTCTTCTCCCACGAGGCCGCCGCGGTCCAGTGCCAGGATCACCGGCAGGCGCTCCAGGCAGACATCGTGAAGGATCTGATCATACGCGCGCTGCAGAAACGTGGAATAAATGGCTACGATGGGTCGAAAACCTTCAGCCGCCAATCCGGCTGCAAAGGTTACGGCATGCTGCTCGGCGATACCGACATCGAAGAAGCGATCGGGGTACAGCTGGGCGAATTTGGAAAGGCCGGTACCTTCAGGCATCGCAGCTGTTACGGCAACTACCCGCTCGTCTTTTTTCGCCAGTTCCACCAGGCTCTGGCCGAACACTTCGGTATAGGTCGGGGTCTGGGGTTTACGATCGACGCAGGTTCCAGTCCCCACATCGAAGCAGCCGCAGCCATGGAAATACACGGGATTCTTCTCGGCCGGCGCATATCCCTTGCCTTTGGTGGTGGTCACATGCAGCAAGACCGGCTCCCGAATGTATTTAATATTATTTAGAATATCAATAAGATGGTCGATTTTATGCCCATTGATCGGGCCGAAATACTCGAAATTAAAAGCCTCGAAGAGCATTCCGGGCGTAACAAACGATTTAAACGATTCTTCGGTGCGCTTGGCAAGTTGGTAGATATCCTCCCCGATCCGAGGCAGTTTTTTGAAGAAAAAGCCCAGTTCCCGCCGCATTTCCTGAAGCTTCTTGGCGGAAAACGTCCGGCTTAAAAAGGAAGATAGCGCACCGACATTGCGAGAGATGGACATCTCGTTGTCGTTCAGGATTACGATCAGATCGCGCTTGAGGATTCCGCCGGCCTGATTCAGTCCTTCGTAAGCCAATCCGGCCGTTAGGGAACCGTCGCCGATTATGGCAACGACTTTGGCATCTTCTTTTTTAAGAAAATTGGCGCAGGCCATCCCCAGGCCGGCTGAAATGGAGGTGCCGCTGTGTCCGGTGGAGAAGCTGTCATAAGGGCTTTCGCTGCGGCGGGTGAAGCCCGAAAGGCCACCGTGCTGCCGCAGCGTTGAGAAGGCGTTTCGGCGACCGGTCAGGATCTTGTGCGCATATGCCTGGTGTCCGACATCCCAGATCACCCGATCTTTGGGGGTGTTAAAGACGTAATGGACCGCGATGGCGAGCTCGACGGCCCCTAAACTTGAGGCTAGGTGCCCGCCGCTATGCGATACCACGTCGACAATCAGGCTGCGGATTTCTGCGGCCAGCTGCGGTAACTTGGCCCGATGGAGGTTTCTCAGGTCGGCCGGTGAATTAATTTCATTCAGCAGGTTCACGGATGATGGCACCTCTTCCTGCGGCTCACTTATTCCTCTCAATGACGTAGCGCGCAATGGCCCGCAACGCATCGGCTTCATGTTCGAAACCAATCAGGGCCTCGCCTGCCGTCCGGATCAGATTTTGAGCGAATTCTTTTGATTTTTCAAGGCTTAAAAGGGCAGGGTAGGAATTTTTTCGACGAACCTGATCCGTGCCTGCGGCCTTGCCCATGACGGCCGGATTGCCTTCCACGTTCAGGACGTCATCCACCACCTGGAACGCCAGCCCGATGGCTCTGCCATAATCTCGGATGGCGTCGATCTGAGCGGTATTCCCGCCTCCGAGCATCGCGCCGGTAACTAGTGCCGCTTCGATCATGGCGCCCGTTTTTAAGGCATGCAGAGCCTGCAGTTCTGCGGATGTCAGCGTCTGTCCCTCAGACTGCATGTCCAGCATTTGGCCTTGGACCATTCCGGCCGGCCCGGCGGCGGAGGCAATGATGCGGATGATCTCCAACGCCTGTTCCGGGCGTTCCGTTTCAAGGGATGCGAGAATCTGAAAAGCCAGCGTAAGCAGGGCATCGCCGGCCAGAATGGCCGTAGCTTCGTCGAACGCAACGTGGCAGGTCGGTTTGCCCCGCCTGAGCTGATCGTCGTCCATCGCCGGCAGGTCGTCATGGATGAGGGAGTAGGTGTGAATCATCTCTATGGCACAGGCCAACGGGAACACCTTTTTCGAGTCTCCTCCCACGGCCTCGCATGCAGCTATACAGAGATTGGGCCTTAAGCGTTTGCCGCCAGCCATAAGCGAATGTCGCATTGCTTCGAAAAGCCGTGAGCCGGCGACGGATGCGTTCAAATGATTCAGCAGGTGGCGATCGAGAATTTCGTTGATTCGGGCAAAATAGGCGGCGAGATCAAGCATTTCAATCCGATTCCGTATTGTCAGTCGGAAATGGTTTCTCAACAGGCCGGCCCGCACCGTCCTGCATCAGCAGCGTGATCTTGCGTTCGGTCTCTTCCAGCTTCTGCGAACAGAAGCGCGAAAGCTCCATGCCTTCCTCAAACTTCTTGATTGCCAGTTCCAATGGCAGTTCGCCGGATTCAAGTTCGGTTACGATCTGCTCCAGCTGCTTGATCGATTGTTCAAACGTTTTCTTCGCCATAAGTCGATTTCCCTTTTATATCGCACTGTAAAACACCGCTGGCTAGCAAAACTTCAATATTTTCATGAATAGAGACTTGATCAGGGTGCGTAACGACGCGTTTTTCGATAATGGTGCGCGTAATGCTGTATCCTCGATTGAGAATAGT
>JALOPB010000168.1 GCA_025454115.1 Desulfobacterales bacterium
CCGCTCCGGCAGCTGCCGCACGTCGGAGATCACACGATGCTGCGCCTTGCCGTAAATCTCATCCAGCTTCGGGTCGGCGGGCAGATTCACCGTCAGGGCGTGAAAGCGAATCTGCCGGGCGCGCAGCTCGGCCAGGGCCTGACGGGTATCGGCGACGGCGTAGGCCCCCTTGTAGCCGGAGTCGTTTGGAAAGCCGTCGCCAAGAATGATCAGGAGCCGCACACGCGCCGGTGCCTGCGCCAGTTGAACGGCCGCATGACGGATGGCCGCGCCCATGCGCGTATTACGTTGCGGCCGGAGCGCGCCGATCCGTCCGCGAACGGCCTCCAATAGCGGTTCACCGAATTTCTTGATCTGGAAAAAGTCGACGGCGTGCCGGCCGCTTCCGGAAAAACCGGCCACGGCAACCTCATCTCCGAGGATGGAGAGGGCTTCGCACAAAACGACGATCGCCTCCTTTTCGATGTCCAAAACGGTTGCGTCCGTCCCCGGCACGATGTTGGCTGTCGATCGGGATACATCGGTCAGCAGCATAACGGCCACATCGCGCCGATCTTTTACGCGCTTGACGAACAGCCGATCCGACGGCACGTCACCCTTACGTCGGTCGACACAGGCCTCGATCAGCTCGCGGTAATCGAACTCGTCGCCGTCGCGCCAGCGCCGCAGACGCTTCAAACCCTCGGGCCGCAGACGCTCGAACGCCGCTCGGGTGCGCCGGACGAGGCTCCGGTGCCGTTGCAGCACCGCCTCGTAAAAATCACCTTCACCCGGTGCGACAGCCGCCTCCCGTACGGATACATGCGACGGAAGATAATCCCCCAGGTGCGTATCCCATTCCGGATAAACCCAGGCCGGTTCGCTGTCCGGGCGGTCGGCGTCCGGCGCCGCCGTATTCGGGTCCGCTATCCGCAGCAGGTCTTCCAACCGCGTCGCGTTCACGCGGTCGGGCCCGAACAGCGCATGGAGATCCGCCGGCGTCAGGGCCCCGGCGCTCGCCGCCAGCCGTTGGCGGATGTCCGCCGCGTAGGCCGAATGCCCGGCCGCCGCAAACACTCTCTTGAGCCGGCGCGCCGCCGGTCCGAACGCCGCGGTCCCGTCCGCGGCCGGATTGGGCCAGGGCCGCCAGCCGAACGGTGGCATGAGCCGGCCCGGAAGCCCCTGCCCATCGTCATTCGGATGATCGCAAGCGGATGCCTGGGCCGTTTCAAAGAACCGGGCGGTCAGCTCGGCGCTGGCTTCGACAGGGCTTTCCGCGGAGATCTCGCCCTCGAAAGCATCGGATAGCATCTGGAGCATTGCATCGACCGCGGAATTCGGATGCGCCCATTCCGGCGCCCGCACCGCCAGGGCGACCCGGATCAGCAGACCGTCGCAGAGCGTGGCGAAGCGCTTGCGGCCCGCCGTCGCCAGGGCCGTCTCGCGCAGCACGGGGTAGAAACGGCGCACGAGACCGGGATAATGACGCTGAAGACAGTGCCGAATGCGGCCCAGCTCGAATACCGTAAAAAGATCGGCGGCCAGTTCCATGTCCGGAAACCGCTCAAAGAACCGCTCCAGATCGGGACCCGGCGGTCCGGGTTCGGGCGGGTCGCTTTCGACGGCCGGTCCGGATTCGCCTTCCGGCTGCGGCGCCGCCGGGCCCGTCGCGAATCGAGCGGCGACCGCAGGCCAGCGGTGGATCGCCTTTTCCAGATCGAAATCGATCGTGCCGAACTCGTGAAAGGACGCTTCCAGCCGCACCAATCCGGCATATAGAGCAAGGTTTTCCTCCTTGCGGGCAAACCGGCCGATTTCATCCGGGACATATATGGCCGCACCGTCTGAACAGACCATTCGGCCCCGGTCGATGACCTTGGCATAAGGAGCCGGAAGGGCGGATAACGGCCGAATGGCAAACGCCCGACCGGTGCGGATCTGCAGGTAGCGGTGCAGACGGTCCTGGACCTGGAGGACTCCGACGCAGACTTGCAAACCGGCGAAGAGGTCCTGGCTGGACCGCGATTGCAGCGCCAGGAACCGCGGCGTGACATCGCGGTGACGCGCATGCACCCGCAGCGCCGCATCGATAAAAGCCGCCAGCGCCGGTTCCCCGAGGAGATCAAGTCCTTTGTCGATCCCGCTCAAAAAGGGCTCGACCAGGCGATGATCGACCCGCAGCAGGCGGCTCAGCGCCGCCAGCTGCCAGCAGCGGCGCGAGGGTTCCCGTCGCAGCGCCGCCCGAGGCAGCGCGGCGGTGAAATAGCGCGCATCCTCATACGGCAGGTCGCGGTGGAAAGCTTCCTTCAGCATATCCAGATAGGCGGCCGACCCGGCCGTATCGCCGCTTTTCAGCAGGTGCACCAGGGCCTGCATCGGCGTTTTCAGCGTATAGGCGCCCTTGACCAATAGGGCGTCCCAGGCCAGGCGAAAGCGGTGCAGAAGATCGGCATCGCCGTGCACCAGAACCGGTGGCAGGCATTCGGCCATCAGGCCGCCCTGGGTGGCTCCGGCCTGCCCGGCCTGGCGCACCAGTTGGCGATAGACCTCCACTTTTTCGAGCGTGACCTCGCCGACCAGCTCCGCATATCCCGTGGCGACGCTGCGGCCAAAGGAAGCTTCGACGGCCAGCGCCCAGAGGGTTTCCGAGGCCAGCAGCCGAACCATCTCCGGCTCGAACGCCGCCGGCTTTTCAGCCAACCGGGCGGCAACGAATTCGGCCACCTCGGGATGGACCCGCAGAAGCATGTCAAAGGGATCAGAAAACATCCTCGATCAGGTCGTAAAGGGTCTCGATCAGACGCTCGTCGTCGGTGAGCGGCAGGCAGACGGCGGTGCGCAGGGCCTCCCGTTCGGGAATGCCGTTCCCGATCAGGCGGGCCGCATGAATGAGCAGCCGGGTGCTGGCACCCTCGGCCAGGCCCTGCTCCCGCATGCTGCGGATCCTGGCGGCGAGGGCCACCAATTTCAACGCCGATTCGGTTGACACCCGGCCCTCATGCGCCACGATCTGCGCCTCTTTTTCCTTCTCGGGATAGTCGAATTCCAGGGAAACGAACCGCTGGCGGGTGCTTTGTTTGAGATCTTTGAGAACGGACTGATACCCCGGGTTGTACGAGATCACCATCATGAAATCCGGATGCGCGCTCACGTATTCTCCGGTCTTGTCGATCACCAGACGCCGCCGGTGATCGGTCAGCGGGTGGATGACCACGGTCGTGTCCTTGCGGGCCTCCACGACCTCGTCCAGGTAGCAGATGGCGCCGCACCGCACGGCCTGGGTCAACGGCCCGTCCATCCATACGGTCTCGTCGTTTTGAATCAGATAGCGCCCCAGCAGATCCGAGGCGAACAGGTCCTCATGGCAGGCCACGGTGATGAGCGGGCGCTGAAGGCGAAAGGCCATGTATTCGACGAAACGGCTCTTGCCGCACCCGGTCGGCCCCTTGAGCAGGAGCGGAAGCCGTGACGCGTAGGCGGCTTCAAAAACGGCGACCTCGGCTCCCGACGGCACGTAGTACGGTTCGCGGTCGATTCGATAGCTCTCTAGCGCCATGCGCCTCCCTCTCTCTATGCGTCAGCCGTAGCGCCCATGTCGGGTCACGCTGGCGGGAACGACTTGCCGCCGGGCTCTCATCGCGTCAAGCGGGCGCTCCCGCTTGGCCTATTTCCGGAGCCATCCAAGTTGCCATATGCGCCGGGATGTAATAAACTCTTTTAATCAGCCACTCGGGTCGGGCGTTTTTGGCGACCCTGAACCCATGGCCCCCTGAACCCTGGGTTTTCCTTATATACCTGGAGCCGTATGACAGACAACGATAATGTAATGGTCCACCGCCTGACCGCGGACGGCAAGGAAATCATCCTGGTCGGCACCGCCCATGTCTCCCGGGATAGCGTACACCTGGTCGAAGAAGTGATTCGGGCCGAAACGCCGGATACCGTCTGCGTAGAGCTCTGCGCCTCGCGCCATCATGCGCTGCGCCAAAAAGACCGCTGGCGGGACATGGATATCATCAAGGTGATCAAGGAAAAAAAGGCCTTCTTACTGCTCTCCAACCTCCTGCTGGCTTCCTTTCAGAAGCGCATTGCCAAAAAAATAGACGTAGCGCCCGGAGCCGAAATGCTCAAGGCGATCGAAATCGCCGAAGCCGTCGGCGCCCAGCTTTGGCTGGCGGACCGGGAGATCCGTACGACCTTGTCGCGGGCCTGGCACGCCATGGGCATGTGGAGCCGAGCCAAACTCGTCTTTCAACTGCTGGCCTCCATGGGTCAGGCGGACGACATCACCGAGGCGGAAATTGAGCGCATGAAACAGCAGGATGTGCTCGAAGCCCTGCTCGCCGAAGTCGGCCAGTCCATGCCCATGCTGAAAACGATTCTGATCGACGAACGCGACCGGTTCCTGGCCGCCAAAATCCGCCAGGCCCCCGGAACTAAAATCGTGGCGGTGGTGGGCGCCGGCCATGTGCCGGGAATCAAACAGTGCTGGAACGATGCCATCGACCTGACCGCGCTGGAACAACTGCCGCCGCCGGGAAAAATGAGCGCGTTCCTGAAGTGGGCGCTCCCCGGGAGCATCGTCGCTTTATTCATCGCCGGGTTCTTCTACGGCGGCCAGGGAGCCGGCACCGATATGGTGGTCCTGTGGAGCGTGTGCACCGGCGCGCTCGCCGGGCTGGGCGCTGCGCTGGCGCTGGCCCATCCCGCCACCGTTCTCTCCTCGGTGATCGTCGCCCCGTTCACCACGCTGCATCCCATGATCGCTGCCGGCTGGATTTCAGGGATGGTCGAGGCGTTCTCGCGCAAACCGAAAGTCAGAGACCTGGAAAGCCTGCCGGACGATATTCTTTCGTTCAAGGGGTTCTGGCGCAACAAGGTCACCCGCATCCTGCTGGTGGTGGCGTTCACCAACATCGGCGCATCGGTCGGCACCCTGGTGGCCTTCCCGGTCATCGTAAAAATGCTGTTGGGGTGAACGCGTCAGACCCCGGATCAAGGCCGAAGGCTCAACTTAACGCTAATGAACCCAACGATCTCTGTCCCCTCGGCGCACGATGGCGGTCGTTTTTCGCGACGGCCGCCGGTACACCCGCCCGCTTGGAAGCGAGCGTCCGCCGGCGGCCGGGTGGCCCTGGCCGTATGCCTGACCCTGCTGGCGCTGTACGGTTGTGCCAAGCAGACCCGGCCGGAAAGCAAACCGCCCGCGCTCCGGCCCAAGGCGGCCCTGCCGCAGCTGCGCTACACCATCCAGGCCGGCGCCTTTAAAAACATCGACAACGCCGTGCGTCTGACCGGCAGACTCCTCGCACAACGGCTGCAGGCCTACCACTTCATTGACGAATCGGGCTTCTACAAAGTACGCATCGGAAATTTTCCATCCCGCGAGGAGGCCGCCGAAAAAGCCGAGAACCTGAAGTCCGCCCGCATCATCGAAGACTACTTTCTCATTGCGCCCGGAGACTATGCCGCCGCCATGTATGCGGACGCCGGCGAGGACCGGCTGCGGCAGGAGATCCTGCGAACCGCGGAGCGTTTCATCGGAGTGCCCTACCGGTGGGGCGGGGAGTCCACGACGGACGGCTTTGACTGCAGCGGGCTCACCATGGTCGTTTATCAGTTGAACGGGATGGATCTGCCGCGGACATCCGCGGACCAGTGGCGCACCGGCCGGCCCGTCGGCCCGAACGAGATGTCCCAAGGGGATCTGGTCTTTTTCGCCACGCGCGGAGGCGGCCGGGTTTCGCATGTCGGGATCTACCTCGGCGGCGACACTTTTCTGCACGCCCCCAGCCGCGGCAACCCGATCCAGACCGCCTCGCTTTCCAGCGACTACTACCGGTCACGATACATCGGCGGCCGTTCCTATTTCTGAGAGAGTTATCGGCGGGATAGGTTCAAGCGTTTTTTTCAAAGAGTTTTGAATTGGATTACCTGACCCACACCATCAAACTTTCAAAAATCCCTCAAGATTCAATCGCCGATATGTTATCATTCTTTTAATGACACCGTAGTTGTTTTTGAGAAATCGTGGCGGGAGCACAATACGAGCCGGCTCACAGCAGTATCAACGGCAGGCCAAAGGAGGCTATTCTGCCCGTCGGCTTCCAACAGCCTTGGGTAATCAAAACAGCTCAAAACTGGGTTCGACTTCGAATCGGAAATCCTCTAATACGAGGCGCACGAGTTAGGTTTGCAGGTACCGGCGAAAGGACTGACCGTTTGAGGGAAACGGGTTTACTAACGGACAGGAATCACACCCAGTTTTTTCATCCTGCGCCAGAGGGTGGAACGGCTGATGCCGAGGAGCTTTGCCGCATGGCTCTGCCTGCCCCGTGCTTCAAGGAGTGCAGTACGAATTCTGTCCGCCGGCGTCGCCCGCTGACTGACCGTGAAGGCTTCCGATGGCTCATCCTCCTGCATCATCTGGAGCACCATTTCCTCCCTGACGACCTTCTCTTTGCAAACCGCCACAACGCGTTCGATGATGTTCTGTAGTTCACGAACGTTGCCTGGCCAGCCATATCCGAGAAAGACCTCCAAGGCGGGCCGGCTGAATCGCAATCGGCGGTGGAGGGGGAGCGCATGCCGCTCGAGAAACCGCCGGATGCAAGGCTCGATGTCACCGGGCCGATCCCTCAGCGGTGGGAGATGGAGCCGGAGAACGTTCAAGCGGTAGTAAAGATCTGCGCGAAACCGTTTCCCCGTGACCGACTCCTTGAGATTCTTGTTGGTGGCGGTGATAATCCGGATATCAATGGGCAAGACCCGGTCGCTGCCGAGACGCATGACCTTGCGCTCCTGGATAACCCTGAGCAGTTTACTCTGAAGCGAGTAATCCAGCTCAGAGATCTCG
>JALOPB010000463.1 GCA_025454115.1 Desulfobacterales bacterium
AATGTTGGTGAGAGGGGTTCTGAGCTCATGCGCCACGTCGATGATCAGGTTGCGGCGAAGAGTTTCGATCTTATCGAGGCTTTCGGCCATTTGGTTGAAGGCCCGGGCGAGCTGTCCCACTTCATCCTGGGCAACCGTCGGCACCCTGACGCCGAAGTTGCCGGCCGCAATATCCTTGCTGATGGTTGTCATGCGGGTCAGTGGAGTCAGAACCTTGCGCATCATCACAAAGCTCAAGATGACGGAAAGCACGACCGCCCCCAGGCTCGCCCAGATCAGATACCGATGGACCGAGCTGACAAACATCTCGTGCGCTGGCTCTGGGGAAATGTTGTACTTCTCCATGAGGGTGACGAAATACCCGGCCGCCAGCGTGTTAACGGAGACCCATACGATTACCATCACAAAAGCGATCACCACCAAGTGGATGGCAAGAAGCTTTATGATCAGATGCCGTCTCACCCGAAGTCCTCCATATCCCGCTCCTGCGGCTCGGCAAACCGATAACCAACCCCGCGTACGGTCCGAATGTATTTCGGAGCGGAGGGGTCTGGTTCGATCTTCTGCCTGAGCCGGCCGATGTGCACGTCGACCACGCGTTCGATCACGGTGGCCTCTCCGCTAGGGTAAAGGCGACCCAATAGCTCTTCCCGAGTAAAGCTTCTGCCGGGGGCTGACATCAGGGTTTGCATAAGGGTGAACTCATGGGGCGTAACGGCTATGGAGCGACCCCTCATGCTAAGCTGGTGTCCTTCCAGATCGAGCAGGATATCCCCGATGGATATATGCCGTTTTCGGCTGATTTCCGTTCGAGATGCTCGCCGCAGGACAGCCTGGACCCGCGCAACCAATTCACGGGGGCTGAATGGCTTGACGACGTAGTCATCGGCCCCGAGAGTCAGTCCCGATACCTTATCCACCTCCTCCCCTCGGGCGGTGAGCATGATAACCGGCACGTTCGATCCCTGTCGTAAGCGCCGGCAGACCTCCCAGCCATCGATCTTGGGCAGCATCAAGTCCAGTATGACAATTTCCGGTTTGCGTTTTTCGGCTATGATCAGCCCCGTCTCGCCGTCGCCGGCGGTCTGAACATCGAATCCCTCGCGCTTGAGGTAAAGACCGATCAATGCGGCCGTGTTGCGGTCGTCTTCGATGATTAAGGCAAGTTTATGTCTGGATTGGTTCATGGAGTCCCAATGGAAAAAATAGAACCGGGCGACCTGCGCCGCCACGAACGGGTCCTCAAATGCGCTCGCGATAAATCGGAAACCAGCCTTACCTTGGAAAGCCGTTGTCGAATCACAGCCGGACCGTGATTGCCGGAAGAAGCATTCGCATGAGGCTGGTGGATGTCAAGATCTCTTCCGTGACACTGCAGTACGCGATGCACCAACATGTTGTTGAACGTTATTGAACCCCTAATGTTCCTTGAGCGGGCATGGTGTCAAGGCGATAGTTACCAGATAGACTCTCAAATATCGAGTTTGCCCAAGGCAATACGACCTATGCAGTGGTTAATAGGCAATTGAAATCAAATCAACCAGGTTGTTTTCTAAGCGAGAGTTTCCGTGCCTTTATCGCACCCTGACTCGGGCTGAAGGCAGGGTTTGTTTAGCAGATCAAAGGTATCGATTCAGAGAATTGCAGGTTTGTTCAGGCGCTCGTGGGTTCTGCCGGCAACAGGCGACTTTGATTCGCGGAAACAATCCCAGAAATGGCCGTTCGGTGACATGTAATAATCGTTTTATCAATAGTCCATGTCGGATTTATCGCCAGCCCTGCCCACATAGCTATAGCCAGACGAAACCAGAAGAATTCTATGGAGGTTAAAGAGCCAGTTCCCGGGTCTATCTCCTTTGAATGCATGCAAAACCCTTCCGGCTAACCCAGATCCTCGCATGCTCTTTTTAAGACCCTTCCGATTTGGATTTTCTGGGGGCAGGATTTTTCGGCCTTCGAATAGTCGGCCTTGAAGACATTCTCTTGGGCGCCGGCCGGCAGCGTGTTAAACAGGCTCAGTGCCATATCCCGACTGCCATAGCCGTGTGCGTACATGGAGCAGCGCAATATATCGCTGATCGGGACGTCCAGGTCGACCGCTGATTCGCAGATATGAGCGCACCCGGCGCAGTAGCCGGGAGCCGTTTCTTGCGCATATTGTTCCAGCCGTTGCCTGTCATTCTCGGAGAGACGCTGCTTGTTCAGTGCCGCGTCAATATTGGCCTGGAGAATCGTCATGTTCGGCATGGCCGAGCAGATGCTGGCTATATGGGGGTTTTCCCAAACCACCTTGAGCTTGGCCTGTTCGGCGGTGTAATCTTTTTTTAGGAAGTTCTCCGTCATTTTCAGTGCGCCATCGGTCTCGGAGCCGATCGAGGCCTAAAAATTGGCCGAAAAGATGGCCGGGGTCTTCATCGCGGTCAACCCGATTCCGGCCTTGGCACAGGCATCAACCGCTCTTTTCATTTCGTCCTTCACCATCAGCCGGTAGTTGTAACTCGTCATGATCCCATCGATCCACCCCAGTTTGGCTGCCGCCAGCGTGCTGGTTTCCATATTCTCATGAGCGCTGAACCCGAACAGACGGATCGTTCCTTAGGTCACTCCCGATTTGAACGCCTGCCGGAATACGAGCTGATCGGTGTCTTTCAAGACGCCGCCTAGTGAGAGGATGGAAACATGCACGCCGCTTCCGCCATGAGGATCACGGCCCGGACCGGCGCGCGCGTCCGGTGGACGACACCTTTGGGCACCCCATAGCCTTGCCGGTGTTGCAGGTCATGGACTGGCCCTCTGGGCTCAGGCCAGCGGTGGCGGAGGCGGCGGCAGCTTTCCCTGCTCCAGGGCTTCGCGCGCGGCCTTTACCGGAATGCCGGCCTCGCACGGCACACCCACCTGGCACAGTCCGCATCCATAACCTTCAAACCGGTAGGTCTTTTTCACGTACTCCCGCGAGCGAACCAGGTGCCGCCGGCATTTCTCTTTGTCGTGGCCGCTCTTGGTGATGGCATGCGCCGGGCAGCGGTCGATGCATTTGCCGCAGGTTCCGTCCGCGAAATAAAGGCAATAGGCCCGGTGGTCGGAATACGGCCGGAGGGTGGGTTTGATCGATATCCGGGCCACCACCGACCCGACCCGCATGGCCTTTCCCCGGGCGGTGATGAGCCCGTCGCACAGTCCGAAGGTGCCCAGGCCGGCGGCATGGGCCGCATGGCGCTCGGACCAGGACGAGGCATAGGAAAAACGGGCCGATTTGACGACGGTCCAGTTGGG
>JALOPB010000169.1 GCA_025454115.1 Desulfobacterales bacterium
TGCAGAAAGCATTCCGCGACAGCGGCATCGAGTTTGCCCACCGCAACGTCACGGTCCATCTGCCGCCGGAGATCCAATCCAAGAGCTTGAGTGAGATGAGCGAATCCGAAAAGAAGGTGGTCGAAGCGGGCGCCGCGGCAGCGGTGGCCCTGGCTCAGGAGGAAGAGGAAAAGGCCAAGGCGGCGGGGGAGAAGAAGAAATAAGGGTTCAAGGGCTATAAGGAAGCAGGGTTCACTTACCTAACCTTGATCACCACCAGGGTAACATCGTCCTCGTAGGGCATGCCGCGGCAGAAGCGGCCGACCTCGTCGAACACGGCCGCCACCATGACTTGGGCGCTGGCCATCCGCTCCTTTCCGAAGAACTGACCGTCGGGGTTGCGTGCCTCCCAAATGCCGTCCGTACCCAGCGCCAGCAGGGTTCCCGGATGCAGGGCCGGCAGGGTCTGCTCGGCGAAGCCGGCGTCGCGAGCCACCCCCAGCGGCAGGCCGGCTCCGGCGAGTTCCTCAAATTGGTCCCGCACCGGGCAATACAGCAGCGCCGGTTCGTGGCCGGCGCGCACCCAACTGGCGGAGCGGCGGATCGGGTCGATTTCCATGTAGAACAGCGTCATGAAGCTGCCGCTGTCGCCCATATCCAGAGACAGGTCGCGATTGATGTTGGCGACGACAGCCGACGGCCCCTCCGGCTGAACGGCCCGGGTGCGCGTGAACGCCCGGGCCGTGGTCATCAAGAGGGCCGCGTCCACGCCATGGCCGGAGATGTCCCCCACCGCCACCCGCAGGATGCCGGCGGGAAAGTCGGGACCATATAGGAAATCGAAGTAGTCCCCGCCGACCTCCTGGCAGGAATCCGTGCGGCCGGCGAGATCCAGGCCGGGGACGCTCGGCGGTCTGGCCGGAATCAGGCTTCTCTGCACTTTGCCGGCCAGCTCCAGGGCCTTCTTCTGATCGGTCAGGTCCACGACGAAAGCGGCGTTGCCGATTTTCTCGCCGTCGTCGTCGCGCAACGTGTTGCCATGAATCAGAACCGGTACGCGCCGCCCGTCTTTGGCGACCAGCGCCCCCTCGAACTTGCGGTAGTCCATGGCCAGCAGCCGGTCACGGCTGCCAATCAGAAACTGGCGGAATTCGTCCGTCGCGAGATCGAAGGGGCTCTTGCCGAGAAGATCCTCGCGGTGATAGCCCAACATGCGGCAATAGGAGTCGTTTACTTCGACGATTCTGAGGTGGTCGTCCATAAGGATGAAGCCCTCGCCGGCGGTCTCGACGATGCGCCGGAATTTTTCTTCGCTTTTGCGCAGCTCTTCTTCAGCGCGCCGGCGCGGCGTGACGTCGACCATGATGCCCTGGTTGTATATCTTGCGGCCTCGGGCGTCGCGCACGACGGAGGTGCGGTCCTCCACCCAGCGCACCTCGCCGCCGCGGGTCAAGATGCGGTAGGATTGATTGTATTCCTCCACATCAGCCTCCGCGAAGCGCCTGATCTCCTGCACCAGCCGGTCGCGGTCGTCTGGGTGGACGACGTCTTTGAAAAGAACCCTGCCGCTGAGGAGTTCTTCGGGAGAATAGCCGAACTGGCGGATGTTGCTGGATACATAGACCAGCGTGGGCTTTTTGCCGGCCCGGCGGCGGAAGAGCACGACCGGGCTTTGGGAGATGATCACCTCGGCCAGGCGCAGGGCTTCCTCGGTCTGATCCCGCAGGGTGCATTCCTGCCGCAGGGTCCTGGTCTGCTCGTCGCAGCGCGCATCCAGGGCGCGATAGTCGGCCTGCAAATCCTTCAGGTTTTGGTTGAGCTTTTCCGTCTGAAGCGCCTTCCGGCGCACACGGGAGAGTTCAGCAATTAACTCTGATTTTGTCTTGCGTTGGTCGGCGGCCATTGTGGATGAGCTCACTTCTCGAACACCGGCCGGCGCTTCTCCAGGAAAGCGGATATTCCTTCCCGGGCGGCGGCGGTGCAGGCGATCTCGCCGAACCCGCGATAGCCGATTTCAAGGGCGTCCTTCAATTTCGCTGCGGCCGCGGCGGCCTGAACGGTTTTGACGGTGATGGCCACCGCCTCGCGGCTCAAGAGCTGGCCCGCGGCCATGGGAGCATCCGGAATGGGCAGCGGCGGAAGGTCCATCTTCCCATCTTTCAGACGGGGCAGGTTGCCTTGCAGGGCGTGAACCTCCTCGATGGCCTTGGCGATGAGGTCGGCGTAATCATCGGCCAGCCGACTGACGACCCCGCGTTCGGCCGCTTCGGCGGCCTTCAGCGGGCGCGCGAAGCAGATCATGTCGTGAAAGAGCGCGGCCGCTTCAGGCCAGCGCCGGTAGGGAACCACGCAGCCGCCGATTCCCGGCAGGATGCCGAGCGTGATTTCGGGGAACTGCAGGGTGGTATTGCGCGTGGCTACCAGCCGGTGGCAGCGGATGGCGACCTCCAGGCCCCCGCCCATGGCGTAGCCGTTCAGGGCCGCCACTACGGGCTTTCGGATGCCGTCCATGAAAACCTGGACCTTGGCGCAGTCCCGCGCGTACTGAGCCGATGCCCGGGCCTTGCCGAGCATTTCTGGAAATTTTCCGATGTCGGCCCCGGCCGAAAAGGCGGCGTTGCCGTAGCCGGTAATGATGAAGCCCTTGACGGATGGATCATCGGCGTATTGCTTGAGCACCGCCAGGATTTCGTCGGCCAGGACGTCGTTCAGGGCGTTCATGGCCTGGGGCCGGCGAATGGTGATGATCTTAACCCCCTCGATCTCATCCACCAGGATGAAGCGCCTGAAGTCCTGATAATCGGCCAACGGCTTCTTCGCCGGGGGGAAGCCCGGCCGCTCCTTTTGGAACTTCTTCATGATGCGGCCGACTTCCCGGGCCCCCATGGACCGCATCAGATCGAGCGGGCCGTGACGGAAGCCGAGTGCCACCTGGCAGCCGAAGTTAACATCCTGCGGGGCGCCGATGCCGCGGTCGATGATGTCGAAGGTCTGCGAAAAAAGAATCCCGAGCAGGCGGTCGCGGATGCATTTGCGGGTTTTTTCGGGAACTTCCACCGGGCTGCCGGGCCGGGGGGTGAGCCAGCGGTCGACGGAGCGGAGGATCGGGGCCGGCCGGTAGTGCCGGCCTTCCTCCATTTGCAGCGTGTTGGTCTCGACGATGATGGGGTTGCCGTTGGCCAGGTTGAGGACGAAAAAAGGACCGGCAAAGACGAATTCCTCGGCGACCTTGTCGATCTGGGCGGCGGTCGCCTCGGCCAGCAGATATGCGGATTCGTTGCACCAGTTGTCGAAGATCCGGTCCAGCACGAAGCAGATGGCGTCGTCGGTAATGATCGGCGCCTTGCCGGTCCGGGCGAAGAACCAGAACAGATCGTCCAGGACCTGCTGGCTGACCCGGTCCCAGGCAATCACCTCCACCGGGAGGCTGCGCCAGGCCGGGGCGAAAAAATGCGTCACGGTGGCGCGCTCCGGTTTACGCATGTGGGCGAAGAGCCGTCCGGCCGGGATGGAACTCGTGTTGGAGGTGATGATCGCCTCTGGGGAAACGATGTCTTCGACCGTCGCGAAAATTTTATGCTTCAACGGGATGCTTTCAGTGGCGGCCTCGATAACCAGGCTGCAGTCCTTTATGCGGGCGTAGTCGGTGGTGAAGATGATGTTCTCCTTGACCGCGGCGGCCACCTCCGCTTTCATCTTCTTTTTCTCGACGGCCTTGGCGGCGTAGTCGGCCAGGCGCTGTTCGGCGCGCCGGAGCGGAGCCTCGACCACGTCAACCAGAAAGAGGCGGCATGACGGCATGGCGCTTTTGAGATAGTAGCCGATATCCGGCCCGATCGTGCCGGCTCCGATTACGGCCACCTCCGTCGGCAATCCCCGGCTGGGGCGAATCAACAAAGGGTTCAACGCGGATCGGTAGAGCACTCGGTGCTTGGCCATGGCAACGCTCCTTTCGGGTTTCTGTTCTTGACTAAAATTGAGCTAACGTATAAAGACTGAAACGCAGAAAATCTTTGAATCAAGTTCACAAACTGCAAGCTGCAGAATCCTGATTAACTCAAATGGGCACTGGGACTGATCCGTCTCACCCACGTATCGCCAATCCATACAGAAGAGGAGAAGGGGCCAATGGAAAGGAAGAAAGTCCTATTATCCGAAGATGAAATCCCGCGTCAATGGTATAATGTGCTGGCCGACATCAAGATGAATCCGCCCCTTGGACCCGATGGAAAACCGGTGAGCCCGGACATGCTTGCGCCGGTGTTTCCGATGAACATCATCGAGCAGGAGGTGAGCTCGCAGCGTTGGATCGATATCCCTGAGGAGGTGCTGGGCATCCTGACCATCTGGCGGCCGAGCCCGTTGATCCGTGCGACGGCGCTTGAAAAGGCTCTTGGTACGCCGGCGCGTATCTATTACAAATACGAGGGGGTCAGCCCACCGGGGAGCCACAAACCCAACACCGCGGTGCCGCAGGCCTATTACAATAAAAAATTCGGGATCCAGCGCCTGACCACCG
This sequence comes from Desulfobacterales bacterium, assembly GCA_025454115.1. Lineage (GTDB taxonomy): Bacteria > Desulfobacterota > Desulfobacteria > Desulfobacterales > SpSt-501 > SpSt-501. The sequence goes on from JALOPB010000169.1 coordinate 4,499, forward strand.
AAACCGGCGCCGGCCAATGGGGCAGCGCGCTGGCATTCGCATGCTCCCAGTTCGGTCTGGAATGCAAGGTTTTCATGGTCCGCATCAGTTTCGACCAGAAGCCTTACCGCAAGACCATGATGCAGACCTGGGGCGCCAGCTGCGTCGCCAGCCCCAGTATGGAAACCAAGGCCGGTCGCGACATTCTGGCCAAAACCCCGGATACCCCCGGCAGTCTGGGGATTGCCATCAGCGAGGCCGTCGAGGCGGCGGTTTCCGATTCCAGCGGGAAGACGCGTTACTCCCTGGGCAGCGTTCTGAACCATGTCATGCTGCACCAGACCATCATCGGCCTGGAAGCCAAGAAGCAGCTCGAGAAAATCGGTGAATATCCGGATGTGGTCGTCGGCTGCGCCGGCGGCGGCAGCAACTTCGCCGGCCTGGCGTTTCCGTTCGTGTACGACAAGATCAACGGGAAAAAAATCGACATCCACCCGGTCGAGCCTGCGGCGTGCCCCACCTTGACCAAAGGGCCTTTTGCCTACGATCATGGCGACACGGCCGGTTACACTCCGTTGCTCGCCATGCACAGCCTCGGGCACACCTTCGTGCCGCCGCCCATGCATGCCGGCGGACTGCGCTACCACGGCATGGCGCCCACCGTCAGCCAGCTCGTGGTGGAAGGGCTGCTCGAGCCGAAAGCCTACGGCCAGATGGATACCTTCGAAGCCGGCATGCTGCTCGCCCGCACGGAGGGCGTCATCCCGGCGCCCGAAACCAACCATGCGCTGGCCTGCGTGGTGGACCTGGCCCGCAAAGCCAAGGAGGAAGGCAAACAAAAAGTCATCCTCTTCAACTGGAGCGGCCATGGGCTCATCGACCTCGGCTCATATGAAAAATACCTCTCCGGACAAATCAAAGACTTCGAGTTTCCGGCCAAGGACATCGAAGAAGCCGAGAAGATATTGCAGAAGTATCCCAAACCGCAAATCATGAAGAGCCGCTAGAATGGCGTCGCCAATAGGGGATCTTCTTGAAAGCGGAGCAGGGCGCCCTGGGCGGAGGTATCGGTTTTTAAATCCGAAGCACGAAATCCGAAACCCGAAACAAGGCTCAAAATTTCAATGATCAAATGTTCGAAACGGGTTTCGGATTTCGGATTTGACGACAAGGGCCATCGCTGGGTGCGAAGAAAACTCTTTTCATCGGGGAAACGCGAATGAGCCAAAATAGCAACCCCTTAGTTCGCCACTGCCCCCGCTTGGGAGGTCCGATCGCATTCAGCTACTGTTTGCGCAGTGAAATGGAGCAGCCTTGCTTTAAAATCGTGGACTGCTGGTGGGAGGCGTTCGACATCGTCCAATACCTCAGGGATCATCTTCCCGAGGACCAGTTCGACCGGGTAATGAACGCACGACCCAAGCCGAAGCTGTCCGCCTTGATGGAGGTGGTCGAGCAGGCTAAACAGCGGATGCGTGATTAGTCGGAGCGGCCCGCTTGCATCCGTTTCCCACCGATGCAGAAGAGGAGCAGCTGGCTTTTCAAATCGGCTGGGATGGAAGGGGGCATGACCCATCGCGCTTCCGGCAGTCAAATATAAACAGCGGTCGAATTTTTACGGCCGCTGTTTTGTATTTTTCAGGGCAATCTGGTATCAGACATCCATACAGGAGGCGGATATGATGAAAGTTCTCGTTAGCGACAATCTGGAAGACGTGGGCCTCGACATCCTGCGCAATGAATCGGAGATCCAGGTCGACGTGCGGGCCGGGCTGAAGCCGGAGGAGTTAAAAGCGATCATCGGCGACTACGACGCGCTCATCATCCGCAGCGCCACCAAGGTGACTGAAGACCTGCTCAGTGCCGCCAGCAATCTCAAGGTGGTGGGCCGGGCCGGCATCGGCTTGGACAACGTCGACATCCCGGCCGCCACCAAACGCGGCATCATTGTCATGAACACGCCGGCCGGCAACGTCGTCACCACCGCCGAGCACGCCATCGCCATGATGATGGCGCTCAGCCGCAACATCCCCTGGGGAACGGCTTCGATGAAGGCCGGCCAGTGGGAGAAGAAGAAACTCCAGGGCCGCGAGATCTTCAACAAGGTGCTGGGCGTGGTCGGTTTCGGCAAGATCGGCTCGATCGTCGCCGACCGGGCGCGGGGGCTTAAGATGCAGGTGATCGTGCACGATCCCTTCGTCACCGCGGATACGATCGAAAAGGCCGGGTACGAGGCCGTATCGCTGGACGACCTCTACCGGCGCGCGGACTACATCACCCTGCACGTCCCCAAGCTGAAGGATACCGTGGGGCTGTTGAATCAGGCGGCTTTCGACAAAATGAAGGACGGGGTGATGATCATCAACTGCGCCCGCGGCGGGATCGTGAACGAGGCCGACCTGAATGCGGCCCTGCGCTCCGGCAAGGTCGCCGGAGCGGCGCTCGACGTGTTCGAGAAGGAACCGCCGGGCGAGTGCCCGCTCTTCGAGATCGACCGGGTCATCTGTACGCCGCACCTGGGGGCTTCCACGGTGGAGGCCCAGACCAACGTCGCCTGGCCTTTCTCAAGACCGGCACCATCATCAACGCGGTCAACGTGCCGGCCGTGAGCGGCGAGTTGCTCGGCAAGATCGGGCCGCTCCTGACCCTGGGCGAGCGCCTGGGCTGCCTGCTGGCCCAGCTCTGCAAAGGCCCGGCGGGTGAAATCGCCATCGAGTATGCCGGTGAATTCCCCGAGCAGGACCTGTCGCCTGTCACCACCGCCATCCTGAAGGGGTTTCTGACCCCCATGGTGCAGGACACGGTCAATTTCGTAAACGCCAAAGTCGTGGCCGGCGAGCGTGGGATCAAG
>JALOPB010000170.1 GCA_025454115.1 Desulfobacterales bacterium
CAACGTCTGCCTGGCTGTCGCGTTGCCGGACGGCCTGATTACGCCGGCGATCGCCGCGGCCGACGGCTGCGGGCTGGCCGACATCGTGCGCCAGCGCGCCGACCTGGTGCGCCGCGCCCGCAGCGGCGGCCTGACGGTCGCCGAACTGGAGCGCGGCACCTTCACCATTTCAAGCTTGGCCCAGTACGACATCACGCATTTCACGGCGATCCTGAACCCGCCCCAGAGCGCGATCCTTTCGGTCGGCCGGACGCGCGACCGGCTTTACCTGAACAACGGGCAGGTGGCCGCGGAGCGGATCGCCACCCTGGGCCTGGGCGGCCGAATTTCTCCAGGCGCTCAAGGCCCGCCTGGAGAAGCCGGCCTTTACCTTTATGCACATCTGAAGGGAGCGACGCGCAAACGCATGTACGATCTGGCGATCATCGGCGGCGGGCCGGGCGGCTACGTGGCGGCCATCGGCGCCGCGCGGCACGGCATGAAGGTTATCCTGATCGAAAAGGACCGGGTGGGCGGAACCTGTCTCCATCGCGGCTGCATCCCCACCAAGAGCCTTTACTATGACGCCAAGCTCTTTCACGCCGCGCGCAGCTCGACCGTGCTTACGGGCCGGGAGGCCCTGGCCGTGGACCCGGCGGCCATGCTGGCCCGCAAGCGCCAGGTGGTCGCCGGTCTCTGCTCCGGGCTGGAGCATGCCATCCGCAGCCACGGTGTTACCATCGCTCCGGGGGCCGCCGAGCTCGTCTCTCCGCAGCAGATCCGGGTCGCCCCCGCCGGCGCCGAACCGTATCCGGTCACGGCCGGCCGGGTGATCCTCGCGACCGGTTCGCGGCCGGCCGCACCGGCGGCCGTCCCGGTCGACGGGGAGCGGGTGCAGACCACCGACCAGGCCCTGGACTGCGCGGACATCCCGCGGCGGGTGATCATCATCGGCGGTGGCGTGATCGGCCTGGAAATGGCCGCGATCTATCTCAACCTGGGCTGCCGGGTCGCCATCATCGAGATGCTGCCCGATATTTTGGCGACCGAGGACGCCGACGTCCGCAAGGCCATGCGCCAGCTCCTGCTGCAGCGCGGCGCGGCCCTGCACCTGCAGTCCCAGGTCCTGGAGATCGACCCTGCGGGCGCTGGTATCGGGGTCGCATTTCGCACCGGCTCCGGCGAGGTCCGCCGGGAGGCGGCCGACCGCGTGCTGGTGGCGGCCGGCCGCGCACCGGTCCTCTCCGGCATCGACGCCGCCCGGCTCGGGCTGAAGATGAACGGCCGCTTCATCCGGGTCGACGAGCGCCTCCGGACCAGCCTTCCCGGCGTCTACGCCGTCGGCGACGTGATCGGCGGCATGATGCTCGCGCACAAGGCGTCGGCCGAAGCCGAAGCCGTGGTGGCCGACCTGCGCGGCGCCCGGCGCACGGTCCGCCCGGAGCGGGTGCCGCGCTGCATCTGGGGGTTGTCCGAAATCGGCGCCATCGGGCTTTCGGAAGAACAGGCCGTCGACGCCGGCCGGCGCGTGAAGGTCGGCCGGTTCCCCTACCTGGCTAGCGGAGCGGCCCACGCCCTCGGCGCCACGGATGGGTTTGTCAAAATCGTCGGCGATCCGGACAACGGGGAGATTCTGGGGGTGCACATCATCGGCGCGCATGCGACGGATCTCATCAGTGAAGCCGCCACGGCCATGAGCCTGGAAGCTTTCGTCGAAGACCTGTCCGAAGCCGTCAAGCCGCACCCCACCCTGAGCGAAGCCGTGAGCGAGGCCGCTTTGAGTTGGCGGAACATGGCTATTCATCTGCCGGCGTCCGGAGCGTCCCAATGACCCGACTCGCACACGCCGCGGCGGTTTACCCGCAGGGACCGGGGGCACCCGAATGGACTGGATGACCACACTGGCCGTCCAAGGCCTGCACGGCATGGTTTACGGGATGCTGCTGTTTCTGGTGGCCTCGGGGCTGACCCTCATCTTCGGGATGATGGGCGTGCTCAACTTCGCCCACGGCGCCCTTTATATGCTCGGGGCCTATTTCTCGTTTTCGATTCTGCAGTCGATCGGCAGTTTCTGGCTGAGCCTGCTGGCGGCGCCGCTGGCCGTGGCCGGCATCGGCATGCTGATCGAGCGGTTTTTTCTGCGCAAAGTGCACGCCCACGGCCACGCCCACGAACTATTGATCACCTTCGGGATCGCCTACATCATCGAGGAGTTGGTAAAGATCACCTGGGGCAACCAGCCGCTGCTGGTGGTGCTGCCGCCGGGGCTGAGCGGCTCGATGAGTTTTCTAGGCATCCAGTACCCGGTCTACCGCCTGTTCATTCTGGGCGTGTCGGTCCTGGTCTTCATCCTGCTCTTCACCTTTCTGTTCAAGACCCGCATCGGCATCATCGTGCGCGCGGCGGTCGCCAACAAGCAGATGACCGATGCCCTCGGGTTCAACGTCCCCTTGATTTTCCTGCTGCTCTTCGGGGTGGGGGCCTGGCTCGCGGGCTTGGCCGGCGTCATCGGCGGGCCGTACCTCATCACCAACCCCGGCATGGCGGCTACCATCATCATCGATCTCTTCGTGGTGGTGGTCGTGGGCGGCCTGGGGTCGGTGCCGGGCGCACTGATCGCCTCGCTGCTCATCGGCTGGCTGCAGTCGTTCGGCATCCTGTTTCTGCCCCAGTTCGCCATCGTCTTCGAATTCCTGTTGATGGCCCTGGTTCTGATCTTCAGGCCGCACGGCCTGCTGGGGGAGGCCAAGTGACGAAAACCACCCTGCGCGGCATGCTCCTGCTATTGGCGTTTCTCCTGGTCCTGGCGCTGATCCCCGGCATGGTCTCGGAGTTCAACCTCAACCTGATCACCAGCATGGCCATCTATTCCCTGTTCGTGCTGAGCTACAATATTCTCTTCGGCCATGCCGGACTCCTGTCCTTCGGGCATGCGGCCTATTTCGGCATGGGGGCCTACACCACCATCATCCTCTTCAAGAAACTCAAGGTCGGACTGTTGACCGGCCTCCTCGCCGGAGCCGGTTCCGGGGCGCTGCTGGGACTGATCTTCGGACTGTTCGTCGTGCGCCTGGGAGGAACCTATTTCGCGCTCTTGACACTCGCCTTCAACCAGCTCGTTTACGCGGCCGCCGAGAAATTCCGGTTTCTCACCGGCGGCGAGGACGGGGTCGCCGCCATGCGCCCCAAGCTGGTGCTGCCGGGCCTGGGTGCGATCGATATGTTCTCCTCGGTCAACTGGTATTACCTGGTCGTGACGGTGGTCTGCGCCGGAGGGGCCTTCTGCTGGTATTTTACGCGCACCCCCCTCGGTCGCCTGAACGAATGCCTGCGGGAGAACGAAGACCGCGCCCGCTTCATCGGCTACAACGTCTACGCCTCGAAGCTCGCCGTCTACGTGATTTCCGCTTTCTTCGCCGGTCTGGCCGGGGCGCTGATCGGTGCGTTCCAGGAATTCGTGACGGTGACCTTCATCAACCTCGACAAGGCCGCCGAGGTCCTGATCATGACCTTCATCGGCGGGGCGCACTATTTCTGGGGGCCGATCCTGGGCGCCTGCTTCCTCACCTGGCTGAACGACGTGATCAGCAGCTGGACCAAACATTGGCCGCTCATTCAGGGGGCCCTGTTCATTGCGCTCGTCATGTACGCGCCCAACGGCTTGAGCGGCCTGGTGGTCGGTCTCAAGGACCGGCTCATTCCGAAGGTTGCCGGACGCAGGGCGGGGGCGTGAGGAGACGGGCATGCTCGACGTGCAAGACCTGCATAAGCGCTTCGGCCCCGTGAAGGTCATCAACGGCATTCACCTGACGGTCGCCGCCGGCCAACGCCACGCCATCATCGGTCCCAACGGGGCCGGCAAGACCACCCTGTTCCACCTTTTTTCCGGAAACCACAAGCCCGACCGCGGGAGCATCGTCTTCGACGGTACGCCCATCGCCGGATTGCCGCCGCACCGCATCAATCGCTTGGGGCTGGCGCGCTCCTTTCAGATCACCAACATCTTCGCCGGGCTGAGCGTTCACGAAAACATCCGCACGGTCGTCCTGTCCCGGCACGGGGTCCGCCTGAACTTCTTCCGGCGGGTCGCCCGCATGACCGCCGTCAACCGCGAGGCCGCCGAGATTCTGGAGCAGATCGGGCTGGCGGACAAGGCCGACCGGCTGGCCGGCGAGCTCGCCTACGGCCAGCAGCGCGCGCTCGAGATCGGCATCACCCTGGCTTCGGGGCCCAAGCTCATCCTGCTCGACGAGCCCACCGCCGGCATGTCCATCGACGAGACCCGCGAGGCGGTGCGGCTGATCGACCGGGTGACGCAGGGCAAGACCCTCCTGATCATCGAGCACGACATGGAGGTGGTGTTCTCCCTGGCCGATGTCATCACGGTGCTGCACCACGGCGCGATCCTGGCGAGCGGCGCGCCTGCCGAGATCCGCGCCGACCCCAAGGTCAAGCAGGCCTACCTCGGAGGTCACTGAGCATGCTCACCCTGAACGCCGTGAACACCTTCTACGGCAAGAGTCACGTGCTCTTCGACGTGTCGCTCGAGGTGCGCCGGGGCGAAATCGTAGCCCTTTTGGGCCGGAACGGCGTCGGCAAGTCCACCACGCTCGCCACCATCATGGGGCTGGCGCCGGCAGCCAGCGGCTCCATCCGCTTTCAGGACAAGGAAATCTCCGCCAACCGGCCGCACCGCAACGCCCGCCTGGGGCTCGGCTTCGTGCCGGAGGAGCGCTGGATCTTTCCCAACCTGACGGTGCACCAGAACCTGCTCATGGGCATCAAACCCGGGCATCTCCGCAAAACGCCGAAAGGCGGCTGGAGCATCGAGCGCGCCTATGAGAGCTTCCCCCAGCTCGCCGAGCGGCGCAACCAGTTGGGCGGCATCCTCTCCGGCGGCGAGAAGCAGATGCTGACCATCGTGCGCACCCTGCTGGGCAACCCCGAGCTGATCCTGATCGACGAGCCGACCGAGGGGCTGGCACCGATCATCGTCGAGCATGTGAATACGCTCATCGCGGACATCAACCGCCAGGGGCTGACGGTGCTGCTCGTCGAACAGAATCTGCAGGCCTGCCTGCGCCTGGCGCACCGCATCTACATCCTGAGCAAGGGGGAGATCCGATGGAATGGAACGCCCGCCGAACTGCAGGAGCGCAAGGATGTCCGTCGTCAATACCTGGAGGTTTGACCGCATGCCGGGCATGCGGCGCATCATCCGCAACCGCAACCATCCAACCAGGAGGGAATCACATGAAACCGATCTCCGCGCTTTTTAAGGTAGTTGTCATCGTGTTGACCGTGGCCGTGTCGGCCTCGCCGAGCCTGGCCCAGAACACGGTCAAGCTGGGCATCAACGAGGTGCGCTCGGGCGCCTTCACCACCAACGGCGACCGCGTGGTGTGGGGCGTCGAGGCCGCCGTGAAAGAGGCCAACGAAGCCGGCGGCCTGCTCGGCAAGAAGATCGAGCTGGTCATCGAGGACAACCAGCTCAAGGGCGAAATCGCCGTTCAGAAACTCAAAAAGATGATCCTGGAGGACGACTGCCAGATCATCATCCAGGGCTCCTCCTCCGGGGTCGGCGGCGCCATCGCCCAGCAGATGCCGCGCTACAAACGCATCTACCTGTGCACCAACGCAGAGGCCATGGCGATCACCGGCGAAAATTTCACCCCGTACACGTTCCGGACCTGCCTGAACGCCGCCCAGCATGTCAAAGCCCTGGCCAAGTACTTCGGCGGCAAGGGTTTGAAGAAGCCCTTCCTGCTGAACCAGGACTACTCCTGGGGCTATGACGTCGCCAAGCACTACGAGATGGTCGTGACCGCATACGCCAAGGAGGCCAAGGTGGCGGGCAAGGAATTCCATCCCATCTTCAACAAAGACTTCGGCCCTTATATCAGCAAGATCCAGGCCTCCGGCGCGGATTACGTCCTGACCGGCAACTGGGGGACGGACATGACCCAGCTCATCGTGCAGGGCCGCAGCCTGGGGATGAAGATCCCCATCGGCAGCACTTTCATCGACGACGATGCGGTGGGGGCCGTCGCCGGAGACGCCTATATCGGCGACGTCGGCGCCAACCAGTACATTCTCGGCGTGGATACGCCCCAGGCCAAAGCCTTCGAGGACGGTTTCTTCAAGAGCTCCGGCGGCAAGTGGCCGTCCTTCGTCGCCATGGAAGCCTACATCGGCACCAAGATGTACTTCGAAGCCGTGAAGAAGGCCAAGACCTTCGAAACCGAGGCCGTCATCAAGGCTTTCGAGGGCATGACCTACGAGGGGCCCCTCGGCGCGATCACCATGCGCAAGGAAGATCATCAGGCCCAGTCGCCGGTGGCGGTCGGCGAGGTGGTGAAGAAGACGAAGTACTACGACTTCCCTTACCTGAAGCCGATTATGATCGTGCCCGCGGCCGAAGTCTCCGCCACGCTGGAGGAAAGCGGCTGGAAACCTTATAAGGAATAGCCGTTTGAAGCTCCGCGGGCCGGGGATGGCGCTGCGGCCCGCGGAGAATTACTTCGATAGTTACGCCGGCAGTAAAATTAGGTTCAATGCGGCCTTATCGCTCATCGGCGGGGCGGGTTTTCGGCCGCAGCGCACCGCGACCATCCGTTCGACGAATCTGCGGACGGCAGCGATCCCGCTCCATGGGTATCCGGACAGCCCCGGAGGACTGATGTCCACGCAGCCGCCAGCCGTCTCTGCCTGTGCGCGGTTCCTCTAGCCGGCTGGGGGGCGTGGCAGGAGCACTTGAAGCATTGGTCGCGGTGCGCTGCGGCCGAAAACCCGCCCCGCCGAACTTCGGCTCAAGTTGAACCTGTTTGCGTGCCGGAGTCATACTAACCATGAAGGAAGGGCGCAGGCATGGAGATCCGCTGGCACCACGTGGCGATGGCCGTCCGGGACATGGACCGGATCGTGCCGTTCTACCGCGATCTGCTGGGATTCGAAGTGGACTGGGAGAAGCCGCACTA
>JALOPB010000012.1 GCA_025454115.1 Desulfobacterales bacterium
AGCTGATACCAGTGCTTTTCGGCAGAGTCATCCTCTTGTTGAAACCGATGCACCGTCACCGCAAACGTTTCGTCCGTCAGCCAGAATGCCAGCGGGATGCGCCATTTCTGAGAGAGGTTTTTCAGGTAGGGCAATAGCGTTGCGCTGTAGAGCATGTGACGCAGATTGACGATCAGCGTCGTAAGAACGATGACCGCCACCGGTGTCTGAGCCGCCACCAATCCCACCGCGATGAACTGCGAAGAGCCTGCAAAAACGAAGGCGGACATGGCCATGGCCGCCGCCAGGGACAACCCCGACGTCGCGGCCACCGCTCCGTAAATCAACCCGAACGGAAAGGCGCCAAGAAGCAGCGGCAGGGTATCCCGCACGCCTCGGCTGAATTCCTGTTTGCGCAGTGACAAGGCAGCCTCCGAACGTATGATTGCTCTGGATACGCAGGCAGCAGTTGCATATCAGAATTTTCTTATAACGCAATTCGACGGCTCCTCCAAATCGAATGATATGAATTTGCACGATACGAGGAGCAGCGCTATTCAACCTGGGCGGTATGCAATTTGCATAAAATTTCAAAACTGCTTGAATAAGCATTTGCCATGCTTGATGCAGGCAGAGAGGACGGTGCGGTCCTTTCCGCATCATTCCGTCAAGAGGATTTATGAAAAAGCGTATCGGCGATATTTTGATGGAGATGGGCTTCCTGGACCAGGACCAGCTCAAGATGGCCTTGATGGAAACCCAGAAAACCGGTGTGATGTTGGGAGATGTCCTGCGCCGGCTGGACTGGGTGACCGAAGAGGACCTTCAAATGGCCATAGCCGTTCAGAGCGGTGCCCAGATTCTGGACACTGAAAAGGTGGTGGTCGATCAAAGCCTGGCATCGAGAATTCCAATTGAAGTCGTCAACGAACACGGCATGTTCCCGTTTGCGATCGAGGACGGTGCCCTCAAGGTTGCGTGCAGCAACCCCTTTGACGTGATCGCCCGGGATCGACTGGAACGCCTGACCGGATACCGGGTTAAAACGTTTATCGCCCGCCGGGCCTGGATCGCCAGTGCGACCGATCTGTATTACAAAACGGCCCAAAACATCGATCAGGAGATCGAGGCCATCAGCTATTCCGGTCATGGTCAAAACGTCTTCAAGGACGATCAGATCGTAACGCTCTCTAATTTGCTCATCGAAAAGGGCAACGTTCTCGGGGCGAGCGATATTCACGTCGTGCCGGATAACAACCTGGTACGCATCTATTATCGCATTGATGGGGTGTTGCACCAAAAGCATCTGTTCGCTCGGGCTTTCCTGCAACCGTTGCTGACCCGCTATAAAATCATGGCGGACATGGATATTTCCAACCCCAACATTCCACACGATGGACGCATCCGGTACAGGGGGCGGGTCGGAGAATTCGATATTCGGGTGTCCACTTTCCCTACTCAGCTGGGCGAAACCGTGGTGATGCGCCTTTTAATCCACAACAAACTGGCCAAAGATCTGAGAGAGCTGGGTTTTGAAAACGAAGATCTGGAGCGTTTTAAAACCGCCATTAAGCGACCGCACGGCTTGATCTTGACGACCGGCCCGACCGGATCCGGCAAGACCACCACGCTGTATTGCGCCCTGATGACCGTGAACAGTCCCAGCATTAACAGCATGACCGTGGAAGACCCGATCGAATACGGCATTCCGACCGTTCGCCAGACGGCCGTCAATCCCAAGGCCGGTTTGACGTTCGGCAATGCCCTGCGGTCGGCCCTGCGGCAAGATCCAGATGTCATACTGGTGGGCGAGATCCGCGACCGGGAAACTGCGGATTTGGCATTGCAGGCCTCCTTGACCGGCCATCTGGTGCTATCCACCCTGCACACCAACGATGCCGCCTCGGCGATCAACCGCCTACTGGACATCGGTGTGAACGCCGGAATTCTGGCTTCGGCGTTGTCGTTGGTGGTGGCCCAGCGTTTGGTAAGGCTGCTTTGCCCCAAATGCGCGCTGCGCCAACCGACCTCGCCGGACGTTTTGAAGCTGTTTCAGGACAAAGGGATATCCGCACCGGCAGAGACCACCCACCCGACCGGCTGCGACAGCTGCTACAACTCGGGTTATCGCGGACGCAGCGGGGTCTATGAAGTGATCCAGATCGATCGAGCGATCGCGGGTCTCATTTTCTCCGGGGCACTGAACGAAGATATCCAGGATGCCGCCGTCAAGGCCGGCACCCATCTGATGTTCAAGCAGGCCCTTAAAAAAGTGGCCCAGCATGTGACATCGATTGAAGAGGTTTCGAGGGTGATTGCCGACTATGAGTAGCTACCACTACAAAGCGATCGACGACTCCGGCCGTGTGGTGAAGGGCCAGTTAGCAGCGTTCAATGAAACGGATGTCGAGCTGGAATTGAAGCGGCGCGGCCTTTTCTTGATCGAGAGCGAGGCTCAGCGTGAAAGCTTAAGATCCAAATGGTTCGGCCAACGACGGGTTGCCGGCAAAATGCTGATCGAGTTCTACCACCGATTCGCACAAACCCTGGAAATCGGGCTGCCCATCCTGTCCAGCCTGGAAGAAATCGGTGGTTCACTGCCCTGCCGCGCGCTGAAAAACATTATCGGTGAGGTGCAGTTTGCCGTTGAAGGCGGCAGCAGTCTGTATGAAGCCATGCATCGCTATCCTCGGACGTTTCAACCGCTGGATCTGGCGATGATCAGCATGGGCGAAAAGGGCGGTGTCTTGCCGAAGTGTCTCAGAGATCTCGCGGTCTATCATGAGTGGAAGGCCGAAATTCGTGCGATTTTCAAGAAAGCCCTGCTGTACCCGGCTTTCATCAGCTTTGCGATTGCGGCAGTGATCGGCGTCTGGGTCGGCTATGTCTTGCCGCAGATGGTCAAGGTGTTGTCGGAACTGGGCGTCGCGCTGCCGTGGGTGACGACCACGCTTCTAGAAGTGAGCACGTTTCTTCAAACCGAGTGGACGTGGTTGATGAGCGGCGTGACACTTGGCGCCGCCGGTTTTGGTCTCTACTACCGGACGGATTCCGGCCGGCTGGCGGTTCACCGCCGTCTTTTAGGGGTGCCGGTCCTCGGCGGCATTGCCTGCCATATGGCGCTGACGCGCCTGTGTCATAATTTTGCCACCATGCTCTCGACCGGGATGACGATCAATGCCATTTTCCAGACATTGTCCCATCGAGCCTTGGGTAATCGCTATCTGGAGGATCGCCTGGCGGCAGCCCATCAGGAGATCGAACGGGGCGAGTCGATTGCCGGTGGCTTCGAAAAAGCAGGGGGGTTTCCGTCGCTCCTGCTGGGAGCCATCCGGAACGGGGAAACCACCGGAACGATCGACGAGGCATTCAAGCGGATGGGCGAGCATTTTGATCGTGAAGTCAAGCGTGCCACGCAAACCGTGGTAAACACCATTGAACCGGTCGCCATTTTTGGGTTGGGCGGAGTGTTCGGAGTCATCGTGCTGTCGATCCTGCTGCCGTTGTATGATGTGATGGGAGAGCTGGGAAAAGCCTATTGAGACGACGGCAAAATCATCAGGGAAGCGTGATGGTCAGGCCTCGACCGGCCAACGCAATGGGAGTGGGAGGATTCGACGCAACGGGTGAGACGCAACCGCCCGAGCTGCTGCACAAAACCAGGAGGCTGCCCGAAAGAACGGTGTAGACGCTTGAGCTATTAGCCGAAAGACTTCCCAAATCCGACACCTGGTTGACATCGTGGACATAGACGACCGAGCCGCTGTGGTTGTTGACCGCAAGCGATAGATACTCGCAAAGGCTGCCGTACAGCTCATTTCCGCCCAAATACGCGACCAGATCATCAAATCCGGCCACCGGTGGATGGCGCAGGTAGTTGGGCGTCCCGTCGGTGTTATCTCCCTGATGGGTCCCGGTTGCCAGATCGTCAAACATGTTTCCGTCTCCATCCGCATCCATGGGACCGGCGCTGACCAGGACGGCTGCAATCGGGAATGACACCGGCGACCCGTCGGCGTCCACCATCTGGGGCGCTCCGGCCAATCCCGTGCGCAACGCGGAACACGCCGCTACTCGATTGGTACCCAGATTCGGATTAATCGCGTAGCGCAACGGCCTTTTATATGCATCGGTCGGGGCGATCAATAAAGTCCGGTAGGGCAGGGTGCCGCTGGCGATTCCGCTGTTTTCAAGGCCGTCGCCGTCGCTGTCCGCATAGGGCAGGCGCCCGGTCCGCTCGGCAAAGGAGATCAGGCTCGTCTGGGTGTCTTTCAGGTAGGACAGTGCCTCGTTGCGCGCCTTGCGTTCGGTCAGCACCCGCATCAACGAAACGCCGCCGCCGGCCAACAGGCCGATAATGACCATCACGACGGCGATCTCAAGCAATGTGAATCCGCGTTGATCGCTGCGAACCCTGGAGCACATGCTGGGAGTGCAGGAGACTGTCATTCTGTTTCAGCGACCATCAGAGTCCGCCGCAACGCAACCATCAAAAAAGCATATATAGGATAGCCACGTTCGTTCCGTTTGTATAAGCTGCGCTTCCGGAAATCGACCCGGTTTGCCAGTTGCCGTCATCGTATTTGGTATCGATCTCAAGACAGACATCGGCCGGCAGGTTGTTAAACAAAAGGTAGTGGGCCAACGGGGTGGCATTTCCCGGCGGGTTGACCCATTGGATTTCGACGGTATCCCCAAATGGATGGGTGGGTGCGGTCGTACCGGTGTAGTTCCCGCTGATCAACCCGGCCAGCCTCAAATCACGAAAAACCTCGAAGCTCTCGGCAGCTTCGATCTGCCCGTTACCGTTACCCTCCGCATCGGCTCCATTCGGCGGAATGGGCGCCAGGTTTTCATCGCCGGGATAAACGCCGTATTTGTCATAAAACGTCATAACCGCCGCGCGCAACTCGTCCGCGAGTTTAACGACCCGCTTGACTTTGGCGTTTTGTACCATGGCCTGCCCTTTCAGAACCCCGCCGATCAGCAGCCCGATGATCACCAGAACAATTGCAATTTCAACCAGTGTAAAACCGGCCTGGTCTCTTCTGATTTTCTTTATACTAAACATACTCACATTCCTTTCACGGGCTGGATGGTTCTTCTCTTTATAGTGCAATTATCGGCCGACCATCTGAAAAACTTTACCCAAAAACGTGATGGGGTTGCGACGGTCGCTACACGCTCAGCTGGTTTCTTTGACATACGGCGTTATCAGGATCACCAGCTCGACATTTTCCTCGGACGTCTCAATGTGTTTAAACAGCTTTCCGAGGAATGGCAGATCGGCCAGCATCGGCAATCCCTCGTGGTTGAGTTTGCGGATTTTGCTGATTAACCCGGCCAGAACCACGGATTGCCCTCCCCGCACTCGGACCGTGGTCGCAAGCTCCTGCAGGTCGATGACCGGATTGGAAATCGTCTGGGCGGCGCCGGTTCCCGACGTCGGAATCTCCAGGGTAACTTCTCGCTGGATGCGGGTTAGCGTGGGAACGATGTTCAATGTCACCAGGCCGTCGCTGGAGATCAGGGGGGTGATCCCGAGTTGCAGCCCCAGCAGGGCTCTTTTGATCGACGTTCCGATCGTGACGACGCCGGTTTCCAGATCGCGATCCACCCCATCGATGTCGGTGTAAGGAAACTGCGAGCCGACCGTCAGTACGGCAGACTGACGATTGATGACCGATATGTGCGGGTTGGCGAGGACTGCCACATCTCCTTGCGTACGCAAAAAGTCCAGCACGGCTGAAAATCGAGAGGTGTTGCTTTTCGTAATTTGCCCATCGCTGTTGAATTCAAGTGCAAAAATATCCGGTAACAGAGCCGATCCGGATGTGAAGTCCACATTCAGCTTGGTCCAGTCGATGCCGGTTTTTTGGTCGTCCTTAAGAATGACTTCCATGATTTTGGCTTCGATAAAAACCTGCCGATGCAACGATTCGCTCAAAGAGTCCAAAAATCGCACCATCGCGGCGATCCGACTCGGCGTGTCTGCCATGTAAATCACACCGGAGTTGCGATTGATGCGCAAAATCGCATCCGGTGATTTAAGCCCTTCGAGCGCCTCGGCCAGTGCCGCCCAAAGGTCCGAGCTCTGCTCAGGTTTCTTGGCCTTGACCTGGTATTTCCCGGCGACACTGGTGCTGTTCACCCCGGATGCCAGCAAATCGCCACCCACTTCGATAATGGTTTCGCCGGTGAGATCGAGATGATCCAGGTGGTAGATTTTTTCCGCGAAGCGCCGAATATGCAGAGCGCCCTCGTTGATGCCCCACGCGTAGCCGGCTCCGTTGACGACAATCATATCCAGGGCCTGGTTTAACGTCACTTTATTGAGACGTACTGTAATGCTGCGGGTCAAATCGACATCCGCATCGATGATCAGGTTGTAATCGGAATCCTTCGTCAGTGCGGCCAGAGCCTCGCCCAGCGATGCCTTTTGAAATGTAATGGAGTAGATCCGAGAGGTCGGTTCAAGCGGCTTGGCGACCGGCAGCGTCTTTTCCGAAGCGGGTGGCGACTTGGGCGCCAAGAGGCGTTTTTCCCGTTCCAGGTCGCGCGCAGGATGTTGACTCTTAAGGTCTTCCTGCGCGACCGGACGGGGTGATGCCAGCGCGCATGCGCCCAGGATCAGGGCTAATCCGCATAACAGCAAAATCCGGCGTATTCGAGTGGCGATGCACATTGCGTATTGCGTCATGTGAGTCTCTGAGTTTGATTATGGTTTTTGGCCGATAGAATAATGGACTTCCGGTGCCGGAATAAACCAGCGCTGGTTCGACCGGCTCACCACGATCCCGTCTGCGGAGATCTCCTCAATGCGGAGCTCAGCCACATATTCCTTCTCAGAATACACGTTCCCCTCGATCACTGCCCGATAATGACCCGCATCCGCATCGACGACCTGCAGGATACCGGTAAGCAGAGGGAGCACCTGAGTTCGCGCTGGGGCGTAGAGTTCATCTGAGCGGGCAGCCAGGGTTGGCAACGAGGGAGGCGGCGTTGGTCGAATCCGTGTCAGGAGGATCGGAGGCTCAAGGCCGGCTTCGGCATCCGTCTGACGGGCCGATACGAGTTCATTGTATTGCAGCAGATGAAGCCGCAGTTGATTGACGACCGGTGGGCTGGCGGCCAACGGCTGGAACTCCAGTTGACTGAGCTTGAGCAGATTGGCTGTCAGCAGGACAAGGGCTGCCACCAGCCATCCTCCAATATACATTCGTCGGTTGTTTGCAGCCATCTTCATGTTGAATTCGTCGTTAAAGAGCCGAGTTCATCCGGGACTCGCCCGGCACGGAAGGGATTTCCGCAGCCGATGGGACCCGGCAACGCAGCGTCATGGACAATTCGCAACTCCCGTCAGCGCTCTTGGGATCGATCTTGATGCTGATTTTCTTTGTAAGCAGATGGCGATGGGTATTGAGCGTCGCTAAGAACGGAATGATGCGATCGAGGGCACCGGAGAAAGACAGGTTCAGGGAAACTGTTTCAGCCCCTCGTTGAGGTGGTGTCACCGCCAGTTGAGCCAGATTCAGATCAAACCGGAACGCCAGCTCGCCCAGGATGCTCTTAACGGCCAGCATGCCCAACTGAACCGATTCTGCCGAAAAGAACAGCTTCGAGTGCTCTTCCTGGATACGGTCCAGTTTGCGGGCATTTTGCTGCTGAAACACCAACTCCCGCCGCAGCGCCTGGTTTTGGGATTGAATGGATAAAATACTGTCGACCAATTGGTGATTCCAAACGGCGGTCAATACCGCGCCGGCCCAGATCGCGCCAACCCAAAGCCAGCGATTTTTAAGCATTGCAATCATGGCAGGAGAATCTTCCAGGATATTTTGTAATGCGCCTGATGGCTGGGGTTTTTCATTTCTTCAAGGTTGAAAACCATGTCCTCGATCGTCATCGCGGGGTCCAATTTGAACTTTCGGTTCAGAGCGTCGATCAGAAGCTTCAGGCGACTCCGAAACCGGTCGACAGTATCCACATACACGGTTGCGGACACGTCCAGACGCACTGCATCCGAATCCATTTTGAACTCATTGATCAGTACGTCCTCAGGCAGTGAAGAAATAATTTTTGAGATGGTATGGGCGGCCGAGGGGCGTTTGGCATCCTCGGTAAGTTCGAGCAGGGCCACATCGTAATCGGCGAGTGTTATGGGCTGCTGTCGGCGCATTTGGCTGCGGACGATGATTTCATCCTGCAGCCGTTCATCCAGCCATTGATTCTCGGCGACAAAAAAAAGAAGCAATACGGCGGCGACAACCATGCCGACCCACTGAATCGGCCGCCATTTCACTTCCTGCTGGACTCGGCTGTGCGTGACACTGTAGGCATCGCCAGGAGCGGCAACACCATTCTGATCCAACAGCGCTTCGAGATGCGCCAGTTCACGCGGAAGCGCCTTCGCCGGGCTATCTCCGGCAATCAGCTGAACCGGTCGCCCAAGAACATCGGACAAGCGTTGCTGGAATCCAGCTTCGTTTCCGATTAAATAGATTTGGTTCAGGTCGGATTTGGCTTTTTGAGAAAATAGATAAATCGACTGATTGACTTCGAAGAGCAGAGCGTCCCAGCGTTCCGCTGACTCCGGAAGGGCCACCGTGCGTGAAAACAAAAAATCACCTTGAAAATAGAAATAAAGAAAGGCTCCCTGCGCGTGAAGATGAACCAACATAGCGGCTTGAGTCGGAAATTCGGGAATTCGAAGCCGGAGACGCTCCTCCCATAATAGTGCCGCCGTAGTGATCCAGCGGGGCGTCAGATGGGCGTTGCACAAGGCCGCATAAAGGTCGTAGAAAACTGGCTCGTAAAGGTGAAAAGCCCTGACGCCAGGGCCTGTCGCGGCTCTTTGCCGAAAGCTGAAGCTGAAAAAATCCTGAGCCGCCGGGAGGTTCGGATAGGCGGTTTTAAGCTTTCGCTCGATGAAAGGTTTGATCAATGAATTTCTTGGTGATTTGAAGAGAAAAAATTCATGCTTAAACCAGTGATCTGGAACGATTAGAAGTAGGTTAGAGCGGGCCTCTTGGAAGAGTGCCAACACCCGCCCGTCAAATTCCTGGGCGACAAACGGTGCTAAACCCAGCTCGGTTAACCCGGAATTCGGGTTTAAGTTGCCGTCTTTCGAGAAATAGAGAGCCTTGTCGGTGGCTGCGATTACACGATGGTGGTAATGGCTCAACATCTTTCATTGCCCTGGTTACATCTGAGTGAAGCTGGTGGATATTGCACTGCGGCCTACTGTGGCAAAATTTGTGCCAAACAACGGTTCGGCGCTAAAAAAAGCGGAACCTCGATTGGCAATAAGCTCATTCCGTTCGACTATCAATCAGAATAACTTATTGAAATATTATAGTAATTAATAATAGTAACGGGAGATCGGTGGGTATGTTCTCCGGGTGGGGTGGGTCGAACTGGTAACGGCCTTTCAGAGCGTCAAAAAACTGCTCTTTTTGACCGCTCCGGGCTGGCTCGATGAGCACCCCATGTCAGCTAACGATCGCCGCCCGAACGATGTTTGAAAGTTCGGATAGCTGGTAGGGCTTTTGGAGAAAGCCATCGGTGAGCTGGAGCAGGTTCCTGCTTTCGATATGCGCCAGACTATATCCACTGGAAAGGATGACCTTGGTATCGGGACGATTCGTCCGGATGATGCCAAGCAACTGGTCGGCCCCGATGTCGGGCATCACCATATCCATAATCACCATATCAATCAGGTTGGCTTGCTGATGGAAGGTGTCGGCCGCTTCCTCGCCGGAGCGAGCCACGACCACGGCATAACCCAGCCGCTCCAGCATCTTGGTCACCGTTACGAGAACGACCTCTTCATCGTCAATCACCATCACCGTCGCCGACGGGCGTTTCGCCGACTGTGAAGCCTCCTTTTTGTAATAACAACATTTATTCCGACCCATGTTCTTCGCTTCGTACAACGCTTCATCCGCCTTTTTGATGAGGCCTTCCACATCCACTTCACGTTCGCTTTCCATTGCAGCGACGCCGAAGCTCATGGTGACCGTGATGGGGCGGTCGTTGTACCGCACCTTCATCGATTCAATGCCTTTCCGCAACCGTTCAGCCGCCTTAAGCGCATCGTCCGACTCCGTCATCGGCAGGATAATGGCGAATTCTTCACCCCCGTATCGGGCAATTTGGTCTGAATCACGAAGCATCTGCTTGAGTTGAGCCGAAACACATTTTAAAGCATGGTCGCCGGCCAGATGTCCGAAAAAATCATTTATGGATTTAAAATGATCGATATCGCCCATGATGATGGATAGGGGGGTCTTATAGCGGCTCGCGCGGCCCATTTCATGCTGGAGATTCTCCAAAAATCGGTTGTGATTGTTCAGCTGAGTCATGCTGTCGAGTCCGATCTGCAGCTTGATTTTTTCCAGATCCCGGCTTTGGGTGTGGACTTGATCGATGAGCTCAGTAGATAGTTCCGACAGCTCCGTTCTGGCCGTTTCAATAATGTCCGTGTATTTTTCTTCGTCGATTTGAATTTCGAAAATCGGGAAAATACTCTTGATGCTTGCCAGTATCTGTTCGGTGACGGCGAACGGGTCGACTGCCGGTGCCAGCCCATAGGCACTGATCATTTTTTCGATCGGAGTATACGGCGAGCTGCCGTTGTGCTTGGTATTGTTGAACAAGTCAATGTACAGAGAAGACAGATGCAGGATTTTCGTCTGGAGATCAATATCTTCGGTCGGTTGGTTTGCACGTTCGGGGGCGTGATGCGCCCCGATCGGCCCTGAAAAAGCGGGCGGAAGCCCCCAGCCGTGGGTCACGTATTCTCCCACCTCCATGTGGTTGAAGTTTAGAGAAGCGCTTTCAAGGTCATGCAAGAGCGTCCCGTTCGATTTGGCCTTGGCGAGAACCTCACCGTACGCTTCGGGAATTGATTGGGACATGATCAGCATTCCGATATCCTGGAGCAGCCCCAGGAAAAAGGCATTCTCTCCATGCTTTTTGTTGGTTCTTTCAGTGATCAGCTTGGCCGCAACCGCTCCGATCAACGAATCTTTCCAGAATTGAACGTAATCGAAAGCACCTTTGTTTTTATCCGAAAAATTTTTAATGAGGGAAAATCCGAGGGCTAGATTTTTTACGGTGTTCAAACCCAGATACATCATCGCTTGGTGCACCGAAGTGATCTGGTTTGACAATCCGTAAAATGATGAGTTGACAACCTGCAATACTTTTGCACTGAGGGGCGCATCGGACGCGATGGTCTCGGAAATCTCCCTGATATTGGGTGTTTCACGGCGCATGGCGTGCAGAATCCGGATGGCGACACCGGGCAAGGTGGGAAGCTTTCCGATTTTCCGTGGCATGTCTTTGAGCGACGCGTGTGCATGCATCCAAGGATTCTCCTGTATGGGAATTATGATACGGAATGTGTATGTTTAGGATATCATCGGACGATTTCAAAAAAATCTTTACCTGTAAATCATCGCAGGAGAGTTACGGAAAGGACATCAGCGCTCAAATCCGTGCATATGCGGCAGGGATTCATCGATGATGCAACGTGCAACACTCAAAGCGGAGGTAAAAGCCGGCGAGACTGCATTCAGCACATGCGTTGAGTTTTCGGCTTGTTCAACGAGGAAGTCCATGACCAGTTCGTTGGTTCTGCGATTCAACAACTGGGCGCGGATGCCGGGAAGGGTGCGGCCCGCAAAACGATTCGGATCCAAATTCCACATGAGCGCAACGACGATTCATATCTGGTTCAAGATCTTAGGAAACCTGCCGATAGCTTCATGTGAGCACGCATGTGTATCGTACGCCGAGAACCCCATGACGGAAAACGATTTCAAAACCGATATTGACCTCCTGGAGCCGATCGACCTGTCGGCTGGAGATGCGCCATCTCCGGAGTCAGCCGAGCAGACTGACGGAGTTGCGTCATCCCCGGAGCCGACCGTCCCTCCCGGCCCTCCTCCTCCCGTCAAGCGTCGCAAGTTGCTGCTGGCGCTGGCCGCCCTTGCTGTCGGGTGTGCGACGGCAGTTGGCGTCTGGCTTTATGCTCGCCCATCACCGCTGGCATCGCCGGTTGCCGAGCTCGCCTCTTCGGCTGATGAGGCCACTGATTCTGAAAAGGAACCCGGCCCGTCGGGCGCCGCACGCAGCCCTGCATCGTTTGAAGGTTCGAGCGGTTTGGCCGCCAAGCTGAGAGACGTCGATGAGTTGCGCCGACTGCTCGAGTCCAAGAGGCATGAAATTTCGAAAATAAGGCAAGGCTACCAGTACGGTATCTTCGAACTCGAAGACGAAACCCGGCGACTTATGAGGCAAGCGCGGATCGATTCATTGGTTCTTGCCCGGAAGAATAGCGAGATCGAATTGCTGCTGAAAAACATCCAGCGCCGCCAGATTTACAGCGAAACGCTTGAACGGTCGATGCAATGGATGGATGCGGCCAGTGAAGAGCTTCTCTATATGAAGCGCCGAGCATCGGTGGACGCTCTGGTGGCCACTCTCGCTGAGGGCATCGATCTGCAGCGGCATTTAAGCGAGTTGGACCTGGCCCTGAAAAAATTCCAGCCGACACCGAGCCGGCTCTTAATTGATCCGAGGTCGATTGCGACACCGTCCATGGAGGTCACGGCCAGGCGGCTGATCGAGCAAGCCAAGCTCATGGCCGTATCATCGAGTGACGATCGCAACCAGGAAATCGTGGCGGAGGTGTGCAGCGGGAATGTGATGCGCGCGGGAGAGCTGTCGAAGCTCAGTCTCAAAGCTGCGCGCTGTTTGGCGGAGTCCACTGCGAAGCAACTGTTTCTGAATCGGTTGACGGAACTGTCTCCGCTCGCCGCGCAAAAACTCGCGGAATGGCCGGGGGAATGGCTTTGTTTGAACGGTCTGTCCAAGCTCGACGCCGATGTCGCGGCACGCCTCTTCGCCTGGCAAGGCTCATGGATTTCTCTGAACGGCCTCAGGGAACTATCGGTTGAAGCCGGTAAACAGGCAGCCGGCTGGAACGGCAGGCAATTGGAGCTCATGGGACTGCACCAACCATTCGGTATTGAGTACCTGGTGCAGTGGCAGGCTGCCGGCGGAAGATTGTTTGTGCCGGAAGCCCTGCGCCGCAGCATCGACCCGGCGTTCGGCAACGCATCCGGAAATTCGGACTCATGATCACCCGGCTCATCCGTAAAACGACAGGGATCGTCGGATGGATTCTGCTATCGGCTTGTACGTGCCTGGCGTTCGACGCCGATAAGGGGGGCGAGCTGAACCGTGCGTTGGAGGAAATTGAAACTGCCGCCCGGTTGATCGACGCAAACGCTGCTACGGCAGCGACGGTGCATGGGCAGCTGCAGGCTCAGGCCGAAGCGCTTTCGGTAGAGATTCAGCAGGAACGTCTCCGGCGCAGCGTCGCGACTTTCCAACAGGCCTTGCAGGTCGATCGGATCCGATACGATTTGCTGGTTCTTCAACAGGTGAGGGGTTATCTGGTTCAACTGGGCGACCGGATAGCCTACCTCCGCACCGCTGCCCACGCACTGAACGTCTACCGAGATCAGATCCGGGATGATCGGCTCATGCTTCAGGCTCTAAATGATGTCGACAGCTCAGGTCTGCTTCGTCAGGTGCGGGAAGCCGTTGATCAATACCGCCGGCAGTGCTGCGCTGCATTTCTGCAAGCTCAGGCAGCTTACGACCCACGGGAGCTTGAAGTCCTTTGGAACGGCTCCGTGAAGGGTCATTGACCGTCGGTCTCCCGTCATAGCAGTTTCTGGTTGATCAGGTGCTGCATGGCGCGCTGGCCGATGGTGGTCACGGCGCTGATGGCCTGGACCACGTGATAGGTTGCCTCCGAGAGTACGCCGGAATTCATCATCACGAGGGCGGTGTTGAGGCTTTTGTCGACAGGGGTCCACAGGTCGGCCGGCGTCATTTTTTTGGACAGATGGATCTCGCTGGCAATCATGGCAATCAGCGGGCGAAGAAAACGTTCTCCGGCATGCCGCTCATGATCGGGCAACCCGTTGTAGATTTCGAGCAGCTGTGAGACCATGAGCAGACCGGCCTTGGCTTTTTCGCTTTGAGAAAAAGCCAGGATGGCCTCTTTGGTGTCCATGTGGTTTATCCTCGAAAGGGGGGCTTGCCGTTGCGTGATCAGCGTCCGCCGAGAGCGCGGCTCGATCCAGCTATCGGTCAGGCCCGGTTGATCATGGATGCTACATAACCGGCTCCGAAGCCGTTATCGATGTTCACCACGGCCACATTCGAGCTGCAGCTGTTCAACATCGCAAAAAGGGCCGTCAAACCGCCCAGGCTGACGCCGTAGCCGATGCTCGTCGGTACGGCAATGACCGGACGGCTGACCATGCCCGCCACCACACTCGGCAAGGCGCCCTCCATGCCGGCCACCACGATGAGGACGCTGGCGCTGGCCAGCATCTCCCGGTGCCGGAAAAGCCGGTGGATGCCGGCGACTCCCACATCGATGATTTTTTCCACCCGGTTACCCATGACCTGAGCGGTGATGTAGGCTTCCATCGCCACCGGGAGGTCCGAGGTTCCGGCGGCGATGACCAGGACGGTTCCTCGTCCCTGAGGTGAGGGGGGAGTCGATGACCATACCAGCATGCGCGCTTCAGAATGATACTGGGCGTCTGGAAACCGCCCCTGGACATCCCGTGCCTTTTTGGAGTCGACGCGCGTCGCCAGAATCACCCGTTCCTGCGAACTCATGCAGGCCATGATACCGGCTATCTGTTCGGCGGATTTGCCTTCGCCGTAAATGACTTCCGGAAAGCCTTTGCGCAGACTGCGGTGATGGTCGACGTTGGCGTATCCGAGGTCCTGGCAAGCCAGATGTTCGAGCTGCTGCGCGGCGCTCTGTGGCGTTTTCGAGCCGGTCGCAACCGCTTGAAGCAGTTCCAGAAGAACGTCTTTGTTCATTTTTGCTGCAAGCGACCCTGATGTATCCTGAACCCCGGCCGGTCTATCTTATTCAACCGATTGCTCCTTGATGCCTCCCGTGAGCGGCGGCAGGGAAGGGGTCGTGGATGAGGATTTGGATCCCAAGGATCTTTCCACTTGCTCCAGCCGTCGCTGGACGGTGGCGACGGCCTTATCGATTCGAGCGATTTCCTGATCGAGAGCGATCTGATAGAGGCGCTTGGCCTTGAGAAGCTCCAGTTCGAGAGCGTCCCGATCCAGCTTGCGGGCCTGCAGGCCGCCTAAATCGGATTTGATCTTATCCAATTCGGACCGGGAGCGATCCATATAGCCTGCCAGGCCGGTGAGATCCTTGCCAAGGCTGCCTTCAAGCTTTTGGAGACGCCCTGACAGCGTTTGGATTTCATTGCGCAGGGTCGCGCTGACCCCGAGTTCCTCGCGGAAAGGTGCCAGCGCCTGTAGCTCCTTGGTAAGTGCTTGCACGTTCTTATTGATGGCAGCCAACGCCTCCTCATTGCGTTTGGTGGCTTCTTCGAGCTCTTTCTTGTCGGCTTTGGCGGCATTCAGCCGGTCCATCGCCGAATCGCCCTTGCGCAGCTCTTCCTGCAACGTTTGAAGCTTGGCTTGGGCATTCGCCATCAGTGCCAGGCCCGATTCGATTTCGCTCAGCCGGGTGCTCAGCGACGCAGCCTTCTGCTCGGTATCCGTCGCCAGTTTTTCCACCGACCGCAGATCGCTGCTCTGGGTGCGGGTTAAGCGCTGCGTGAGGTCGTGGTAGGCCACGTAGATAACGATCGCCATCAGACTCGGCAGCAATAGCGTCAGGAAGCTGATCCGCTGACTCAGTCGATTCACTCGCTTCCTGATTTCTTCGTCCGCAACAACGAGTTCGGGTTCCTCGTCCCCTGGTCCGAAGCGAAATCGGTCTTGATTTACCATGCTATCGTGTGGTTCCTCCGCGAATCATTCCCATTCGATCGTGCTCGGTGGTTTGGAGCTGATATCGTAAACCACCCGATTCACTCCATCCACCTCGTTGATGATTCGATTGGAAACTCGAGCGAGTAATTCGTGAGGCAGCCGGGCCCAATCCGCCGTCATCGCGTCGCGGCTGGTAACCGCCCGGACGGCGGCGATGTTCTCGTAGGTACGGGCGTCGCCCATCACCCCCACGCTTTTGATCGGCAGCAATACCGCAAAGGATTGCCAAAGTTTCTTATAAAAGCCTCCCTTGCGAATTTCTTCAAGAAGAATCTCATCCACGTTGCGGAGAATCGTCAGCCGACGGGCTGTGATTTCGCCAAGGACTCGGATAGCCAGCCCGGGGCCCGGGAAGGGCTGTCGCCAGATCAGGTCATCCGTTATCCCCAGTTGCTCGCCGAGCTGGCGTACTTCGTCTTTAAAAAGGTACCTGAGCGGCTCGATCAGTTTCAATTTCATACGCTTCGGCAGGCCGCCGACATTGTGGTGTGACTTGATTATCGAAGACGGACCGCCGAAGGCTGAGATGGATTCGATGACATCGGGATAGAGCGTTCCCTGAGCCAAAAATTCGGCTCCCTTGATCTTGCGTGCCTCGGCTTCAAAGACGGCCATAAATATCCGCCCGATGATCTTGCGCTTGCGTTCGGGATCGGTGACCCCGCGCAACGCCTTCAAAAAAAGCGGGGCGGCGTTTACGAAACGAATGTTGATCTGCAAGTGTTGCCGGAGGCTGTGCTTGAGCTGGACGGCTTCGTTCTTTCGCAACAGGCCGTTGTCGACAAAAATACAGGTCAGATGTTTTCCGATGCTTTGGTGGAGCAGCACCGCCGTCACCGATGAATCGACGCCGCCACTCAGTCCAAGAACGACCCGCTTATCACCGACCGTCTGTTGGATTTCCCGAATCGTTTCTTTGGCGAACGACTTCATGGTCCAGGATCGTTTGCAGCCGCAGATCGTAAATAAAAAATTCCGCAGCATGACCGCGCCCATCGGCGTGTGGTCGACTTCAGGATGGAATTGGACGCCCAAAAGTTTGCGACGGGTATCGAATGCCGCGGCGAAGGTCGTATTAGCCGTGGAGGCCGTCGCATGGAATCCGGGTGGCAGTTGTTGAATGGAATCGCCATGGCTCATCCAGCAGGTCGTATCCCGGCGAACCCCTTTGAACAGCCCGTCAGGGTGCGTGACGGAGAGTTGGGCGAAGCCGTACTCTCGCTTTTGAGCACGCTCCACTTTTCCGCCCAGGGCGGCCACCATGAACTGCATTCCATAGCAGATCCCCAAAATGGGAATACCCAGGCTAAATATAGCGGGGTCGATCTTGGGGCTGCCGGTTTCGTAAATACTGGAAGGCCCTCCAGATAGGATAATCCCCTGCGGCGAGTGGCACCGGATAGCTTCCAAAGCGGCACCCGGCGCTTCAATCCGGCAGAAAACGTGATTTTCCCGCACGCGACGCGCGATCAACTGGTTGTATTGAGAGCCGAAATCAATAATGATGATCATGGGTTTGATCCATCTCCGGTGACTCACATTATCCGCAACAATTACCGTTTGCGATGAACTATTGAATATGGTAAACACGCTCGCAAATGTCAACCGCAAAATACGATGGCACGCTCGCCCGTGGGGCTGAGCTCGCTTATAGTTTATAACTTAAGGGAGGAACCGAATCCATGTACGAGAGCAGTGATTTGCGCAAAGGTTTGAAGATCGAATACGAGGGTGATCCCTATATTGTCGTTCAGTTTGATTTCGTCAAGCCGGGTAAGGGACAGGCCCTCTACAAATGCCGATTGAAAAACATGCTCACCGGCATTCAGTTCGACCGGACGTTCCGATCCGGTGAAAAATTCGGAGAGCCGAACCTGGAAGAAAAGCAGATGGAGTTCCTTTACAAAGACGGAGACAAGTTCTGCTTTATGAATACGTCTAGCTACGAACAAGAGTTTGTCGGCGAAGATCAAGTGGCAGATGCGAAGAGTTTTCTCAAAGAAAATACCGTCTGTAATGTCCTTTTCTACCGCGAGCGACCGATCGGTATTACGCTGCCCACTTTTATGAATTTACGCATCACCAAAGCGGATCCGTGGGTAAAGGGCGATACCGCCTCCGGCGACTCCAAGCCGGCAACATTGGAAACCGGGTATGTGGTGCAGGTACCGACGTTTTTGGAGGAGGGCCAGCTCATTAAGATCGATACGCGCACCGGATCCTATGTCGAACGCGTTAAGGAATAGGACGCCGGCGGATAATGAAATGACTGCCGGCCGTCATGGCGGGTTTCTGGCCCTGGCGACTAAGCCGATGGGTCCTCGGCACCTCCATCCGAACCGCTGTGGAGGCTTGAAACGGGTGGGGCCTGAGTGAAAAACTGGAGCTTGACCGATCCAATCGCAACCACATCCAGATCCCTCAGCATGACCGATTTCTTGACGGCCTGGTCGTTAACACGCGGCTTGCTGAACCCCCCGGCATAACTCAGGTAGTAGCCGTCCGGCCGCCGACTGATGGTGGCCGCTGTCGATCCGACCAGCAGCCCCTTGACTACAATTTCGGATGTCGGAGCCTTACCGATTCGGATCAGCTTGCTGCAGAGATCCACTGTGCCTTGACCGCCTGACAGGTAAGCGAGATACCCCGCTGCATGGTCATGGCGCAGCAATGGTTTCGGAACCAACGGGGTGCTTTTTTGGACCATTGAGCGGTAGTTGCTGGTATCCATCAGCATGGTTTTGTCGATTTCAGTCGGAGTGCCGTCGGCAGCACTGGCGTCATCTTCGGTGGAAAAAACTAGAAAATGTTTTCCGATACTAACGACATCGCCGTTTTTTAGCCAATGTGAATTCACCAGACGCTCGTTGACAAACGAGCCATTTTTACTTTGAAGATCCAGCAGGACGAAGCCGTCGCGCAACGAATCGATTTTGGCATGATGCCCCGAGACCGCCAGATTATCGATGACAATGTCGTTATCTTTTCGCCGGCCGATCGTCAGGGAGCTGCCCTTGTCGATGAGATATCGACCGAGGATATTGTCCTTAAATTTGAGCGTGATGTTCGGCATCTGTAGCGATTTCCTAAAGAAGTTGGATTAAATTCTGACGGACTCCAACCAGCGCCTCATCCGATCCACCCATTTTGCGAAAACCGATCCATGCCTGCGCCATACGCCGGTCACTCGTAGAACCACGGCGGAGATGTTGTCATCACCGCCTCGTTCGTTGGCCAGTTGCACCATGGCGCGACAGGAAGAAGCCGGTGAGTGGGTGATGGCGAGCTCTGTGATCTCTTTGGGTGTGACCTTTGTGCTCAATCCGTCCGAGCAGATGACCAGCCGATCGCCCTTGAAGCAGTTCAGCTCACAGATATCGGCCTCCACTGCTTTTTTAGGGCCCACCGCACGCGTCAGAATGTTGCCCATGAAGGGAACTTGTGCATCAAAAGGCAGGTCGGCCTGGAGCGTGTGCGCGACCGAGAGCAGATTAATGCCGCCGTTTCGCACGAGATAGATCGGGCTGTCTCCCACGTTGGCCGCGATCACCGTATCATCCGAAAAGTATACGGCTGCCACCGTGGATCCCATGCCTCGATAGCTGTCGTGCTCAGCTGACGTTTGATGAACGACTCGGTTTGACCACTCAATTCCCGCAAGCAATCGATGCGCCCTGGTTGAAAGGTTTCCCGGTGAGGGCATCGCGTTGACCGACTCTTCAGCCCTGTTGATAAAATCGCTGAGAGACTTCACCACCAGGGCGCTGGCAACCTCTCCGGCTTGATGTCCTCCCATACCGTCGGCCACCAAGTATAGTCCTTCTGCATCATCAATGAATATACGGTCTTCATTGGATTGTCGTTTTCTCCCGATGTCGGAAACACCGGCTGATTCAACCCGTACCATACAGGAATTATTTTATTCGTAAACGGCATTGAGGTCAAGACGCCGTGATGGAAAAACGTTTTTAACTAATTGAAATTAATCTGAATTAATCTATAAAATGAGGCGTAATCCGTCTACGGCTACCAGCTGAAAATATCTTTATCTCGAACAGGCTCGCCAGGGATTCGACCGCGAAAACCGGAAGAAAGCGATTGACGCCCCCGGGCTACGGCGGATCATTGGATGAAGGTTCGTTTTGACGATGGACGGGCGGCTTACCGCGGTTTTTCTATATTGACAAAACCAAACGATTTAAGTAGGTTTGCCCACACTTGACGCAACGGTTAAACCGATTGGCACCTCAGGAGCCGGCGCTCATGACATTAACCAAAACGCAAATTGCAAACGCCATTCACCAAGAGCTCGGTTTTCCTAAGAACCGATCGGCCGAGCTTCTAGAACTTCTGCTGGAGTTGATCAAGAACAAGCTGGAGAACAGCGAAGACGTCCTCGTCAGCGGGTTTGGTAAGTTTTGTGTAAAGTCGAAAAACCTACGCCGGGGGCGGAATCCGGCGACCGGCGAGGATATGATGCTGTCCGGCCGACGGGTGATCACGTTCCGCTGCTCACATTTGCTCCGGACGAAAATCAACGGCGATCTTTCATCTTGAACTGCATCGCATTGATCCTATCACGCCGGCCATTGGGCTGACCGCCGGGTGATTTACCCACATCCACGTTAACGCCATCCGGTATAATCAGGATTCCCGAATCCGCAGTGGCAATAGACGTATGCCAGGACTTTTCATCTTTACCAGCAATCGCATGGAGGTGTTGATTGAACACCTATCGGAGGTGCTGCGAGCGCCGTTGGCTTCTGCTCTGACTCCGGAGATCATCATCGTCCAGAGCCGAGGCATGGAGCGCTGGTTGTCGCTGGAACTTGCCCGCCTGAACGGCATCAGCGGAAATGTCCGGTTTCCATTTCC
Organism: Desulfobacterales bacterium; assembly: GCA_025454115.1. Lineage (GTDB taxonomy): Bacteria > Desulfobacterota > Desulfobacteria > Desulfobacterales > SpSt-501 > SpSt-501. Next base: position 20,758 of record JALOPB010000012.1, read on the forward strand.
AAACGCTTTTTTGGAGTCGCTGTTCCGGGCGGTATCGGGTGAGGACCCGACCGAACCGTCGCCCTTCGACGTTGATGTGCTGACCTTCCGCATCATGGCGCTGATCGATGAGCATTCCAACCGCTCCGATTTTGAAACGTTAAGAAATTTTCTGACGGAAGACCCGAGAGGGGATAAGCGTTATCAGCTTTGCCGCAAGATTGCCGACCGATTCGATCAGTATCTCGTTTTCCGTCCCGATCTGATTGAACGCTGGGAGGCAGGGCAAATAGAGCATTCGAAACACCACCGCTGGCAGGCAATGATTTGGAGGGAGCTGGTGCGGCTCTCCCCGGGCGGACATCGCGTCCATCGGCGACGAAGGCTGGTCGAGGCTGTCCGCAGCGGCGCTCAAGGGTTAACGGCTCTACCGCGGCGAGTATCCCTGTTCGGAGTATCGTATCTTCCCCGGTTTCACCTGGACATCGTTGCAGAGCTTTCGCACGTCATCGATCTCCATGTGTACTGTCTGAACCCCTGCCGCGAATACTGGGCAGACATCGTCTCCGAGCGCACCGCCCAAAAGGTGCAGCAGCGGATGCGGGCGCCTCAGGACCTTGAGAACCGGTTGCACCTTGAACCCGGCAACCGGTTGCTTGCCTCATGGGGCACCCTTGGGCGAAATTTCTTGGACATGCTCACCGACACTTCCGGCCAGCAGGCCGAAGAGTTTGTCGAACCCGACGGCCATTCGCTCCTAAACCGTGTCCAAGCCGATATTCTAAACCTCAGAGACCCGCACCCGGAGCCGGGGGTTTCAGCCGACGCATCCATACGGATTCACGCCTGCCATAGCCCCATGCGGGAGGTCGAGATTCTGCAGGATCAGCTGCTGGCGATGTTCGATGAGGATCCGCTGTTGCAGCCTAGCGACATCATTGTCATGACCCCGGACATCGACGTGTACGCCCCGTTCATTTCAGCGGTATTTGGTGCGCCGGCCAACTCCCGCCAGCGCATCCCTTTCGGTATTGCCGACCGCGGCCCCCACCGGGAGAGCAGCTGCCTTCGGACCTTTTTCTTGCTGTTCGATTTGCGGGACAGCCGGTTCGGCGCAAGTGAAATCCTGCGTCTGTTGGAGGCTCCGCCGGTGTTGAAACGTTTCGGCCTGGAAAACGCTCACTTGCAACGCGTGGAGCAGTGGGTCCGGGCGGTGCGCATCTGCTGGGGGGAGGACGCAGCCACCCAAATTTCGTTGGGTCTTCCGGCGCATCCGCACAACACCTGGAGGGCCGGAATGGAGCGGTTGTTGCTTGGGTACGCAATGCCGTCCCGAGAAACCGAGGTGTTCCACGGAATTCGCGGTTGCGATGCAATCGAAGGCAGCGACGGCCGGATAATCGGCCCGCTCCTGGATTTCCTGGAGCAGGTGTTTGACTATCGGCGACATGCTATCCGCTTTTTTCCCGGATGACGACGAAACCCAACCGGACTTGCAGTGCATTCGCCGGGTGCTGGATGAGATGGCCGACCGGGCGGCGGCGGCCGGTTATACTGCCGAAGTCCCGGCGACGGTTGTGCGATCGTTCCTCTCCGAACGGTTGGATGGGGAGGGCGCCGGCCGTGGGTTTATGCAAGGCGGTGTGACTTTCTGTTCCATGCTGCCGATGCGAACCATCCCGTTTAATGTGGTCTGTCTGATTGGCATGAACCACGATGCGTATCCCCGCGAAAGCCGGCTGCTCACGTTTGACCTGATCGCCCAGGCGCCACGAACAGGAGACCGTTCGCGTCGCGATGACGACAAGTACCTGTTTCTCGAGTCGCTGCTGTCCGCACGCCAGCGCGTTTATATCAGTTACGTGGGTCAGAGCATACAGGACAACAGCCCCGTACCGCCCTCCGTCCTCGTAAGCGAACTCATCGACGTGCTGCAGACGGGCTACGGCCTGCCATCGGATGCTTCGGCCGGGGGGCTGATTACCCGTCACCGGCTGCAGGCGTTTTCCGGAGACTATTTCCAAGAGGAGACAGGTCTCTTCAGCTATTCGGCCGAGGATATGCAGGCCTGTGCCGCAGCGGCCGTTGTCGTCGCACCGCTGCCGTTTGTACCCGGACCGATCCCGTTGACGAATGAGGAAGCGACAGCCTGGAAGGGGCTGGATCTCAGACAGCTGGTCACTTTCTTCGGGAACCCGGCCAGATTCCTCATCCGGAACAGACTATCAGTGAGTCTTGATCCGCCCGAGTCATCGGCCGCGGACAGCGAGCCATTCGTCCTGGAGGGGATCGAACGTTTCGACCTGGGCCGCCGCCTGCTCAAACAGCGGTTAAAGGGCCTCCAACCCGGAGACGCTTTCCAGGCGCTGCGTTCCGACGGCCGGCTGCCTCACGGGGCGATGGGCGAAGCCGAATTCGGCAGCCTCTGGGGTGACGTGGAGCGATTCGCCCGTCGCATCGAGGCCATGCCCCCGGCCGCCTCCCCGAAAACCATCGACGTGCAGTGGGATATCGCGGGGTTCAGCCTGTCGGCACGGATTGACGGAGTAACGGAACACGGCTGCCGGCAGTCCCGTTTCGGCAGACTCCGTGCCAAGGACCATCTGGAACTCTGGCTGCAGCATCTGGTTCTATGTCTGGCGGCGCCCGGGAACGGCAACTGTGAAAGCGTTTTGGTCTGCACGGACCGCACCCTGCGTTTGAAGCGGGTCCTAAACAGCCGGACCGTTATTGAAGAGCTCCTGGGCATCTATCGAGAAGGGCTCAGCCGACTGCTGTGCTTTTTCCCGAACTCTTCGCTGGAGTACGCCCGCACCCTGCGCGCAACGTCCTCCCCCAGTCAGGCCATGGGATCTGCCCGCAGCATCTGGGACGGCAACGAGATGCAGCCGGGCGAGAGTGCGGACCCTTACTACCGGCGCTGTTTTGAAACCGGCGACCCTCTGGGTCTGGAATTCGAGGATCTGAGCCGGCGAGTATTTGACCCCCTCCTGGAAGTCGCCAGCAGCGAGAGAGCGACATGATGGAAGTCAGTTCGATCATAAACATTCTGCGAAACCATCCGGAAGGCGCCGTTTTAAAACCCGGCGACCTGCTGGACGTAAGGGTCGTGGACGTCTTTGAAGGCCGGCGGGCGCTGGTGGATCTGGGTCGATTCCGGGCGCTGGCTGATATCACCTTTCCGGTGGCGCCGGGCGACGAACTGCGGGTGCGGGTTCAACAAACCGAAGGACCATTGCGGCTTCAACTGCTGCCGGCTTCGAACCGAGCGGCGCCTGAGGCCGGCCGCGCCAGCCGACCGGCGGCAGCTTTGACGGCAGCGCTCAGAACGGTCCAGGTGCGGATCGACCAACTCGCCAATGCCATGCAGCGGCTACCGGATGCGCACCACCTGCCGGCCGAAGTCCGGCAGGTGGTGGATGCCTTGAAATTTTTTTGGAAGCCGCTCGATCCGGGTTTACGTTCCGAAGCCCTTGCCGGAAAGCTCCGAGAATTTTGCGAGGACTCCGGATTATTATTGGAACAGCGGCTGTCCGCCGCAGCTCAGAAGACCGGCGGCGGAACCGGTGGGCGGCCGGCGGCGGAGCGCGGATCATCCGCTGCATTGGAACGAATTTTGGCAACCGATCTCAAGTCGCGACTTCTTTTCATTAAAGGTTTTTTTGAAAGCGCAGTTGGGCGACAGCTGATCCATGACCACCGGGAGGCTGCCGGTCTGGCGAGCACGGCAGTCGAACTGCTGGCCGATATCCGCGCCGGTCAGGAGCAATTGGCCCGAGCGGCCGGCGGAGCACATCCTTTCCAGATGGTGCATTATGTAGTGCCCATGGCTGGCGAGCGCTGCCGGGCGGAATTGAAAATCGCTTTTTGAACAGGTAACCGTTCAGGTGTCGGTTTCATCCCGGAAGATTGCCGGATTTGTGAGCGAAGATTGGCGGCCCACCGGCGAAACCCAGGTGGATGTGCGCGTATGAAACCGGAAAAGCCGACCCGAGCCGTGGCCCTGCGCTACGACCGTGCCAAAGACGGAGCGCCCCGGGTGGTCGCCAAGGGCCGGGGGCAAGCGGCGGAAAATATCATTGCCCTCGCCCGGGAGCACGGGGTGCCGCTGCATGAAGATTCCAATCTGGCAGCCACGTTGAGCGCTCTTGACATCGAAACCGAGATCCCGCCGGAGCTCTATCGTGCGGTGGCAGAAGTGCTGGCATTCATTTACCGGTTGAACGGAAAGATGCACGGACCGTGACGCCTTTCGACCTCATCCGCACCCCCCTGAAGGGAGTCAGCCTCATTGAGGCAGCCGCCGGAACCGGCAAGACGTTCACGATCGAAGGACTTTACCTTCGGCTGGTGATCGAAAAGCAGGTGCCCGTCGAGCAAATCCTCGTGGTGACGTTCACCCGCGCGGCCACCGCCGAGTTGCGGGAGCGGGTTTACCGGCGCCTGGTCAGGGCGCGCGGCGCTTTTTCCGGAGACTCCGTCGAAGACGACGAACTCTTGCGCCAGCTGATTGCCAGTCACCCCAACCCGGCCCAGGCCGGCAGCCTGCTGCGCCAGGCGCTGATGGATTTCGATCGCGCCGCCATCTTCACGATTCACGGGTTCTGCCAGCGGATTCTATACGAAAACGCGTTCGAGACTGCCAGCGCCTTCAATACGGAACTGCTACGAGACCAGGCGCCGATCCTGAGCGAAGTGGTGGAGGATTTCTGGCGCCGATGGGTCTGCGACCAAGCGCCGGAGTTCCTGCAATTTGCCCAAAGCACCGTAGGGAACCCGGACCGACTCTTCGAGCTGGCCTGGAAATCGACAGCCGCCGAATTCGCGGTGACTCCCCGGCGGGCCGAGGCTTGTCTGCGGGCGGCCACGCTCGATGCCTTTCGACAGCGACGGGAAGAACTTGCCGCCCGTTGGCCGGCCGGTCGGGACGATGTGCGCCGCATGCTCATGGCTGCGCCGCTGAACGGGGTACGCTTCGGCACGACAAAGAGCGGGGAAGGCGGCGGGCCGTCCGGACGGGAACGAACCGTCCGGAGCCTGGTTGAGGCCATGGATGCCTATCTGACGCACGAATCCTTTATGTTCCCGCCGGTGGCGGCGGTCTCGAAACTGAGTTCGTCGAACCTTGCCCGCGCGGCGCTCAGCCGCCGTGAACCGCCGTTACATCCGGTTTTCGATGCATGCGAAGCGCTTCAGCAAGCCGCGCAGGCGCTTGTTTCGGAAATGACCGGACAGCTGCACTATATCAAATCACGCCTGCTGGACATCGTGCCGGCAGAACTGGACCGGCGCAAGTCCGAAAAGGGGCTGGTGTCTTTCGACGACCTTCTGCGGCGGGTGGCTCGAACGCTGGACACCGGAACGGGCGATGAGCTGGCCGCTGCCGTCCGCCAGCGCTACCAGGCCGCGCTGGTGGACGAATTCCAGGACACCGACGATCTCCAGTACGCTGTTTTCTCGCGGTTGTTTTCCTCGCCGCAGCACCTGCTGTTCATGATCGGCGATCCCAAGCAGGCCATCTATGGGTTTCGCGGAGCCGATATTTTTTCCTACCTGCGCGCCGCGCAGGGGGCTGACTCGCGTTTCACCCTTGTCCACAACTGGCGTTCTGCGCCCGGTCTGGTGCAGGCGGTCAACACGCTATTTTCGCAGTCGGCCGCACCGTTTCTTTTTCCCGACATCGGCTTCACCCCGGGCACGGCCGCCCGGATTGAAGCGATGGCTCCGGATCCGCCGATGGTCATCTGGCACTTGGATTCCCGGCGGCACCGCGACGACGCGAAACCCCTGGCGAAACCACATGCGCAGTCGTTGATTGCACGGGCCGTGACTGCGGAAATCCAAGCGCTTAGCGCCGCCGTCCCGACCGGCGACATGGCCGTGCTGGTGCGGACCAACAGCCAGGCCGTATTGATGAAAGACCATCTCGCCGCCGCCGGAGTGCCCTCGGTCATTTACAGCACGGCCAACGTGTTCGACTCGGCCGATGCACGCGAACTGCTGGCCGTGCTGTCCAGCATCGCCGAACCCCAGAGTGCACCCAAGCTGAAAACTGCTCTGGCCACCCATCTGCTGGGCGTTTCGGCCAGCGAAATCGCCGCCGGCGACCGGACCGGGGATCCGTGGGAAGCGCGAATCAGGAGGCATTGGGAGTATTTCCGGCTGTGGAATGAACGCGGATTCCCATCCATGTTCCGGCAGTTCCTGTCCGGTGAGGCAGTCAAACAACGCCTTCTCTCGCTGCCGGACGGCGAACGCCGTCTGACCAATCTTCTGCACCTGGCCGAGCTTGCCAACCGCGCCGCCGGTGAGGAGAACCTCGGCATCGCCGGCCTGGTGAGGTGGCTTGCCCGCCACATCGACCCCCGTGCGCAACGCTCCGAGGAAACCCAGCAGCGCTTGGAAAGCGACGAACTCGCCGTTAAGATCGTTACCGTCCACCGCAGCAAGGGGCTGGAATATTCAGTGGTGTTTTGCCCCTTCGCATGGTCGGGGTCCGCCCTGCGAGGCGGCGATGTTTTTTTCCATGACCCCGACAACGGCGACCGGCTGACCGCCGACATCAGCGGTGACATGGCGTCGCCCAATCGGGTCCGCGCCCAGAACGAGGCCTTGGCCGAAAATCTGAGAATGCTCTACGTTGCCGTGACCCGTGCACGGGAACGCTGCTACCTCGTCTGGGGCCGGATCAACACCGCTGAAACTTCGGCGTTGGCCTACCTGCTGCGCTCCGCCGCCACGGTGACGGAGGCCGCCGTTGAAAGCGACTGGATTGCACGGCTGAGAAGCGAATTCAATTCCATCGGAGACGATACAATTCGGAGCCGGCTGGAGGATCTCGCCGCTACCTCGCAGGGGGCGATCGCGATCCGACCGCTGCCGGAGCAGGCGGCACCCACCACCCGGAATGCGGCACGGGCATCACGGAAACTGTCCTGCCGCGAATTTCATGGAAACATCGACCATGCCCGTGCGCTGACCAGCTACTCCGCTCTCGTGTCGGCTGGCTCCGTAGACACCATGGACCGCGATGGCGCTTTCCCGGCGGAAGGCAGCCGACCTGAGGCCGGCGACGCGATCGCCGACTTCCCGGCGGGTGCCCGGGCCGGTACGTTTTTCCACTCCGTTTTCGAAACACTCGATTTCATCCGACCGGATTCCCGGACGATCGTTTCCCGAAAACTCCGGGAGTTCGGATTTGAGGCGTCCTGGACGGAGCCGGTCTGCCGCATGATCGCTGATGTTCTTGACGCGCCGCTGTGCAACAACGGGGCATCTGCGTTACGCCTGGCCGAGGTCAGCCTTGAGCGGCGTGTCAGCGAAATGGAATTCTGCTTCCCGCTGAACCGGGTGACACCGGCTCTCCTGGAAGACGTTTTCGCGCATTATGGGATGCCGTCGGCAACTGAAGAGGCGCCGTTTGCCGAGGGCGGCGCACGCCTGCGCTTCGCGCCGACATGCGGCTTCATGAAAGGATACATCGACCTGGTATTCGAGCACGAGGGCCGTTACTACCTGGTCGACTGGAAGTCGAATCGTTTGGGGGCGCCGCCGGAAGCCTATCGCCAGGATCAACTTCGCACGGTGATGCGTGAGCATCACTACGATCTGCAGTATCATATTTACAGCCTGGCGTTGCATCAGTACCTGCGATGGCGAGTTCCCGGTTATAAGTATGATCGAGACTTCGGCGGGGTATGCTATGTATTTCTGCGCGGAGTCAGCCCCACATACGGGCCGGACTACGGGCTGTTCTTCAGCCGTCCCGAACCCCGGCTGATTCACGCGTTGGGAGAGACGCTGATACCGGATTATGTCTGATCGGATGGAAAACAGGCTGTTTTCACCCCTCGACCGGCACTTCGCCAGGTTCATCAGCCGCTTCGGCGGAGCGGACACCGACGCACTTTATCCGGCCGCGGCGCTGGTGAGTCGCGCCGCCGGTAACGGCGACGTGTGCCTGGACCTCAACGACTGGGCCGGGAAATCCATCGACGGACTGCCAGAAGCGGCCGCCTGTCCGCCTGCGGACCGCTGGGTCGCCGCGCTGTTCGCCTGCCCGGCGGTCGGGCAGCCGGGGGAGCGCCGGCCGTTGGTGTTGGACGGGGGCAACCGTCTCTACCTCCACCGCTACTGGGAATACGAAAGCCGGCTGGCCGGCTGCATCCGGAAGCGCGCCGGCCAGCCGCCGGACCATCTGGACACCGGATGTCTGCGGACCGCCGTTCGTCGTCATTTCGACGGGGGTTGCGAATCGGGGACGGACTGGCAGCAGGTGGCCGTGGCCGTGGCCCTGCTCAAACGCTTCAGCGTGATCACCGGCGGGCCGGGAACCGGCAAGACCACGACGGTCGCCAAGATACTCTCCGTGTGGGAGGACATCCACCCGGCGCTCTCGACCCGCGTGCGGTTGGCCGCGCCAACCGGCAAGGCCGCAGCCCGGCTCAAGGAATCCTTGCGACAGCGCCCAGGGCGTCCGGCGCCGGCCGGCGGCGGCAGGGCCTCTCCTCCGCACGAGGTCTTCACCCTGCATCGCCTTCTGCGGCCTGTGCCCGGCACGCCCCTGTTTCGCTACAACGCCGAGAACCTCCTGCCGGTCGATCTGATGATCGTTGACGAGGTCTCCATGGTCGATCTGGCCCTTATGGCCAAGCTGGTGGACGCATTGCCCGAGTCGGCCCGGTTGGTGCTGATCGGCGACCGAGACCAGCTCGCATCGGTGGAGGCCGGTTCGGTGTTGGGAGACATTTGCAGCCGCTCGTGGCGGCCAGGGTTCTCACCGGAGTTCGGAGAGTTGATTCGAAGCGTGACGGGGCAGGCGGTCCCACGGGCGACGGATGGCCGGGCGCTGCAGGACTGCATCGTTGAACTGCAAACCAGCTACCGCTTTGCTTCAGGCAGCGCTATCGGAGAACTCAGCCATGCGGTCAATCGGGGCGATGCCGCCGAGGCTGTGGCGATTCTATCCCGGACCGGGGAGGGGTCGCTCAGCTGGTTGGAGCCGCGGGCAGGTTCCGCCGGAGGGACGGAACTGGAACAGCGCCTCGCAGCAGCCTACACGTCATACGGCGTAACGGGTGGCCCGGGCGCGGTTCTGCAGGAACTCGGACGGTTCAAGGTGCTCTGCGCCCACCGGGCTGGAGTCAATGGGGCGGAAACGGTCAACCGGTTGGTGGAGCGCGCTTTGGTACGGCAGGGACGGATCCGGATCAACCCGCACCGCAACAGCCCCTGGTATTCCGGCCGTCCGATTCTGATCACGCAAAACGATTACAGTTTGGACCTTTTCAACGGAGACATCGGCGTCACCCTGAGCGATTCCGGCGAACAACCCGAAAGCTTGGCCGTATTTTTCGCGGATCTGGCTGGCGGCGTGCGCCGTTTCCTGCCGTACCGTCTGCCCGAACACGAAACGGTTTACGCCATGACGGTGCATAAAAGCCAAGGATCCGAATTCGAAGACGTGCTGTTGGTTCTGCCGGCGGAGGACTCCCCGGTGCTCTCCCGTGAATTAATTTACACGGCCCTGACCCGGGCGCGGAAAGGCTTTACGCTCTTCGGCCACCGGGACGTTCTTACGGCCGCC
>JALOPB010000464.1 GCA_025454115.1 Desulfobacterales bacterium
TGCTTGTATTCATCCGAACTCCAGCCCAGCAGCCGTTCGATCGCCGGGCTGAGATAGGTGAAGCGCAGCTTCAGGTCCATGGTCCAGATGACATCCTGGATATTCTCGGCCAGCAGGCGATACTTCCGTTCGCTTTGCTGAAGGTCCTTCTCCGATTGGCGCCGCACCTGGACTTCCTGCTTCAGCTGATCCTTGGTTTCGATCAGGTTCTCCCGTTCCTGCTGCAGGGCGGCGGTCGCCGCCTCGGCTTTTCGATTCAGCTCCTGCAGGCCGTTGACCAGGACGGCTACTGACGCGGCGGAAACCCCATTCAAGAAAATGAAATTGATGCCGGCGGTTACCGCGCGCAGGAGGTTGATCGACGCCGGCGGCGCCGCCACATAGCCCTGTGAGGACAGCCAGCCCAGGATGAAGATGGCGGCCGCGTTCAGAAAGGTGGCCCAGAGGGCCGCCCGCAGCCCCAGCAAAACGCCGGACAACACGGCGAAACAAAACAGCCAGGCCGGTCCGCCGCTCAGGAATCCGGCCTGGGCGATGATGAAAAGACCGACCATAAACGTGATCAGCAGGGTGACCCCCGCGCGGATGGCAAGCCGGATTCGGTAGAAGAACAGCAGGCTGCCGCAGCCTATAAATGCGAGAATATCGAAAATAGCCAGCAGCCAGAGGCTTTCGCCGATAGCCATGTAAAGAGCGGGAACCAGCGCGATCAGACAGAAGCAGGTGCTGGCCGCGAGCACCGCGAAGAGGATGCGCTCACGCCAGTAGGTCAGTCCGTCCGTGGCCGGATCGATATCGCAGCGGGAGTAGCGCTTATCGAAAAAAGCCTTGACCGAGGCGCTCAATTGTCCGATGACCCGGCGTAACTTTATGAAAAATATAGGCATTTTAATGGCGCCGTGGAAGTCAGCATAAATTCACAATGAATATATATGATACCACTCATTTATCATCGACACAATCAAGGCAATGCTTAAGCCTGAAACGGCCGGGTGGCTGCACCCAGTTGTCATTTCAATGGCTCTCGGCTAATGATGATAGTGGCTTAACAAAATAAAGGAGGAGGATCATGGCGAGAAACATACTGGTTGTCATCGGAAGCCCCCGCCGGAACGGAAACAGCGCCGCTTTGGCCAAACAGGTCGCCGCCGGCGCCAAAGAAGACGGCGCGAAAGTGGAGACCATCTTTCTCCAGGCGCTCAACATCCAACCCTGCACGGCTTGCGACGCCTGCCGCAAAAAGCTGAAGAAGGATTGTATTATCAAAGACGACATGAAAGCGCTTTACCCCAAGATCAAGGCGGCCGACGGCATCGTGATCGCCAGCCCCATCTACTGGTTCACCGTTTCGGCTCAGACCAAGCTCTTCATGGACCGCTGGTACGCTCTGGGCGGCGACGACGGCTACGCACTGGCGGGCAAGAAATTCGCCGTCGCCCTGGCGTATGCCGACGCCGATCCGTTCAGTTCAGGAGCAGTGAACGCCCTGCGCACTTTCCAGGACGCATTCAACTTCATCGGAGCCGAAGTGGTGGGCACGGTCTACGGCAGCGCCTGGAAGGCCGGGGAGATCAAGAAGAACAAGGCCCTCATGGACTCGGCTTACGAGCTTGGCCGGAAGCTCGCCGGCGCTTAGAGTCGATGGACTTCCTGGGAAATGGATTCATCCGTTTCGACGGCTTCGTTAGAAGGACAAGATCAAGGCGCGTGAATCTTGCGGAGCGAGGCGTACTTTCCGTACGCCGCAGCGAACGCGAGATGAATCCCGCCCCAGGCGGGACGAGATTGGCCTTCTTACGAAGCCGTCACGTCAGGGTGTCGTCCAGCCCATGATCGGCACCGTGCTGATGCTGTTCTGCGGGCTGCCCGCCAGAACCCGGTCGCTGTAGGCCACATAGACCAGAACATTGCGCTCGCGGGCTCGCGGTCGAAGAATCGCACCACCTGAAGCGTCTTGAATACGAGGCTGCGGTGTTCGTCGAAGACGCGTTCGCGGTCTTTGATTTCACCGACGATCCGGATGGGGCCGACCTGGCGGCAGGCGATGCTGGCATGGCTCGTATCTTCGGCCACGCCCATCGCGCCTTTCACGCCTCCGGTCTGAGCCCGGGAAATGTGGCAGGCAACTCCCTGGACTTTAGGGTCGTCGAAGCCGTCGACCACGATCTTGTCGTTGGGCCCCAGCCAGCGGAAGTTCGTGCTGACCTCCCCGGTTGTTCCCCGTTCGGGACGGCTGAAGATCCACCACCCGATGCCGGTCAGGATAACCAATACGCCAATGATGATGCCTGTAACGATCTTTTTCATGAACGGTTGAGTCCTCCGCTAACGACCGGCTTCTAAATTGAGCACGGCAGATATGGGTTCCTTCGGCTCCAGCGCTGCTGTCGGCTTTGCCTCCATGCGCTCCGCCGCGATCTGGCCGGGCCCGCCGAGTTCGGCGATAACCGCCTGGGCGCGCGCGTCCCCTAGCTGCACGAGGGCGCCGTCATCGACCGGTTCGGCTGCCGCCAGACGGTCGAACAGG
>JALOPB010000171.1 GCA_025454115.1 Desulfobacterales bacterium
AATTTTTGACTTGACAGGGTGGAAGTAGGTATGCCAGTGATTAACGCATATCGTGACGGCATTCATGAAATGCGTTAAAAATGGACCGGACACGCATCAACTACGTCAAGTCTCTCGCCCGCGGGCTCGGAATTCTGCAGGCTTTCACCGCCGAACGCCCTTCTCTCAAACTGACTGAAATCGCCCGAATCACCCACATGAATACCACAGCGGTCCAGCGCTTTACCGATACGCTGTTGCAGCTGGGCTTTCTTCACAGGACCCCACAGCGGGATTTTATGCTGGGGCCCAGAGTGCTGACCCTTGGTCTCGCTTTCATGAACGGCAGTCACCTGAAGCGGCTGGCTGAAATCCACGTCGCCGAATTTGCGGAAAAACATCGCTACACGGTGAACGTGGGGCTGTTGGATGGGGATGAGGTCGTATTCCTCTACCGACACGAGGCGCGACGCTTCCTGAAATACGACCTGAAGGCCGGTTCCCGGCTTCCCAGTCACTGTACGGCAACGGGCAAAGTGCTCCTGGCTGCCTTACCGGACGATCGCCTGAAGCCAATGCTGAGTCGAATGAACATGGAAGCCATGACACGTTACACGATCACCACGCCCAAAGTCCTCTGGGATCATTTGATCAAGACCCGCCGGCGCGGCCATTCCGTGAGTGACCGCGAGATGTCCCTCGCCCTTTATTCCGTCGGTGTCCCGGTCCTCAATGAAGAGCAGCGGGTGGTTGCCGCGGTCAACGTATCGCTTGCGGCCGATGCGTCTCAGCCCGAACGAGCCAAGGCTCTTGCCGAGTTGATCGCGCTCGGCTCCACGCTCTCCCAGGCCATGGGATATGAGGGCGCCTACCCGCTGATTCCCGCTGCCGGCGCTGGAGGTTCTGGGTCATGATTTTCGGTTGCCCGCCCAGGCCGGCCGCCTGATTGCGGGTGGAGCGGCAAAGCGAGTTTGCAACCCAATGCGGCGAGGCTGAATGCAAAACGTCCGCGACCTGATCCGAGACCGTGCTGCCAGATACGGCGACCGCAGCTACCTGATTTTCGGTGATCACTCCTATACGTTTGCAGAAATTGACCGCCGCTCACGGCAGGCCGCAGCAGGCTTGTCCGGCCTCGGATTGTCCAAAGGGGACCGCGTGGCGGTTCTGATAGGGAACTGTCCGGAATTTTTCTTTGTGTGGTGGGCTTTGCTGAGACTCGGCGCGGTGATGGTTCCCGTCAATCTCAGGCTCAGCGTCGCGGAAGCCGCTTACATCCTCACTCATGCGGAAGCCAAAGCGGTGGTCGGCGACGGTCCATCCCAATCCCGCTTCAGTCTTTTGCAGGAGCAATGCCGCGGCGTCGCACATTGGCTGGGGATCGGACACGGCGGCAGTTGGCCGTCGGTCGAAGCCCTCGGGGCGCATTTAGAGGATCCGGAGGATGCCGAGGTGACGATCGCTCCGGATGACGATGCCTTAATTTTGTACACGTCGGGGACGACCGGTTTTCCCAAAGGCGTGGTCCACACCCACCGAAGCTACCTGCTCACCGCCGAAAGTTTTGCCCGCAGCATCCGTCTCAGCCGGGAGGACAGGCTGCTGACCGCCAACCCGCTCTTTCACGTGAACGCACAGTTCTACTCGTGCATGGGGTCTCTATTTGCCGGGGCGACACTGATCCTGGCCGAAAAATTTAGCGCCTCCCGATTGTGGGGCTGGACACGCCGGTACCGGGCCAACAAAGTGGTCCTGCTCTTGGCGTTGACTACCATTCTGTACAACCGGCCGCCGGAGCCTGACGACGCCGACAACCCGGTGGAGGTGGTGGTCGCCGGTGGGGTTCCCCCCGGCTGCATGGCCGATTTTCAGCGACGCTTTGGAGTACGGCTTCAGACTCTCTACAGCCTGACCGAGGCGCCGTTGGCGGTAATGAGTCCGCCGGATCTCCCCTGCGCAGAGGGGACGGTGGGGCCGCCCATGCTCATCGGCCCAAACGAATTCAACGACATCCGCATCGTTGATGAGAACCTCAACGATGCCCCTCGCGGAGCAGAAGGTGAAATCATGATCCGCAACCGAGCCCTCATGAAGGCATATCTGAAGGACCCCCGGGCAACGGAGCTGGCGCTTGTGGATGGCTGGCTGCGAACGGGAGACCGGGGGGCCGTGGACGCAAGCGGCTGGCTGCGATTCCTCGGCCGGGCGAAGGATGTCATCCGCAAGAAAGGGGAGAACATCAGCGCGGCTCAGGTGGAGCAGGTGATCTCCCTGCATCCGGCGGTGGTCGAAGCGGCCGTGATCGGGGTTCGTACCGCCGAAGCGATGGGAGAAGAGGAGGTCATGGCGTTTGTGGTTCTCTCCGGGCACGCACCGGAAGACTGGCAGGCGATCATCGCCCACTGTGAAAGTCAGCTGGCGCCTTTCAAGGTGCCTCGATTCTGGAAACGTCTCCCTGCTCTCCCCAAGAACGCAATCGACCGGGTGGTTAAGTCCAGATTGGTTGAAGGCGGTCGGCCGGAACGGTCGCCCGGTACCTTTGACCGGGAAAGGAATACGACCGTACCATGAAGACACGCGCGGTGGTGGCCACCGGGCCCGGACGCTTGGAGATCCGAAGTTACCCCCTTCCGGAAATCGGCGAGGACGAAGGCATTCTCAAGATCGAACTGGCCGGGGTTTGTGGTTCCGACCCAGGGATTCTGAAGGGGAAGACCTCCCGCGGCCCGCGCCCCTGGCCCATCATCCTGGGGCACGAAATCGTCGGCCGGGTGCATAAAATGGGGGCGGCGGCACAAAAACGACACAACGTCAAAGAAGGCGACCGTGTCATCATTGAATACGCCTTTGGCTGCGGGCTGTGCCGGTTCTGCCGGGCCGGGCGCTACACCCTCTGCGAGCGATATTTTAATTACGGCTCAATGGTTTCCTGCGAAAAACCGCCGCATCTCTTCGGCGCCTATGCCGATTATCTCTATATCCATCCGCGATCCGTGGTGCACAAAATCGGCGAGGATCTGTCGCCGGAGGAAGGGGTTATCATAGGAGCCGTCTTGGGCAACGCGGTCCGCTGGCTGCGCCAGATTGGGGGGGTGAGCATCGGCCAGACGGTAGCAATCATCGGGCCTGGCCAGCAGGGCCTCGCGGCGGTGGCGGTGGCCAAGGAGGCCGGCGCCGGACCGATCATGGTCATAGGGCTGGAGCGTGATGCCGAACGCTTGGAGATGGCCCTGCGTTTTGGGGCGGATGCAGTGATCAATTCGGACCGGGAGGATCCGCGTGCGATGGTGACGGCGGCGACCGGCGGTGCCATGGCGCATCTGGTGATGGATTCGAGCGGGCATCCAAATGGTGCCAGGCTCGCCCTGGACTTGGCGGGTGTCGGCGCCACCGTCGTGCTGCCGGGCCTCTATGGAGGCAACACAGAGGTTCCCTTGGTGCTGGACCGTGCGGTGTTTAAAGAATTGCACATCATCGGTGTGTTTTCTCACGACGCCACCGCAGTTGTGCCGGCTATCGAACTGGCAAAACGTCGTAAGTACCCGCTCCGCGCGCTGATCAGCCACCGGCTCCCTTTGGAGAAAGCACGATACGCCTTGGAGCTGGTAGCTGGTGAGGTTCCCGGAGAGACTCCCATGAAGGTCGTTCTCGACCCGAATCTGAGCGGGTAAAAGGAACATCAACCCCGGCGTGATAACCTTAAGGCGGGGATTACCAATCATTTGCACGATGCCGCCGGTTGCGTGCGGTTTAGAAAGCAGCGGTCCGGAGCCGCGTTGCGGATCGAGAGAGCCACATATGACGGATTTCAAAATTGAACCCAAGGATCTTTTTTTCATCCTCAAGGAGCAGTTGGAGTACAGGCGGCTTTGCGATTTGGACTCTTTTAATGACCTGAACGAGAAAACGCTGGATTTGCTTATCTCCGAGGCCATCCGCTTTGCCAAGGGAGTGCTGGACCCTCTCAACACCGTTGCTGAAGTCGAGCCGATCCGTTTTGAGAATGGGGCGGTGCGCTGTCCGGATGCATTCAAACAGGCCTTCCGGCGCTACGGGGAAGACGGCTGGATGGCTGCGGTGGGGGACCCCGCCTACGGCGGGGGTGGGTTTCCGCTGTTGATGCGGATTGTCATCAACGATCTGATGTACGGTGCCTGCCAGTCTTTCAACAGCTCGGCTAGTCTGACCTTCGGTGCCGCGCGCCTGATCCACAGCTTCGGCTCTGAAATGTTGAAGCAGCGGTTTGTGAAAAAGATGTTTGCAGGCCAATGGAGCGGAACCATGTGCCTGACCGAACCCAATGCCGGGTCCAACCTGGCCGCTCTTGAAACCACCGCGTTCCCGGAGCGTGACCATTACCGCATCCAGGGATCCAAAATCTTTATCTCCTGGGGGGAACACGATCTGACCGATAATATCGTGCACCTGGTGTTGGCCCGGATTCACGGGGCACCCGCCGGCACACAGGGCATATCGCTGTTCGTGGTTCCAAAAGTGCGCGTGAATCCCGACGGCTCACTTGGAGACCTGAACGATGTCGCCTGCACGGGAATAGAGCACAAGTGCGGGCTGAACGCCTCCCCCACCGCTGCGCTGGCCTTCGGCGGCCACGGCGACTGCATCGGATACTTGTGCGGCATCGAAAACAAAGGCCTGGCCCACATGTTTCAGATGATGAACGGGGCCCGGATCAACACGGCCGTTAGCGGCATGACGCTGGCCGGCACTGCCTACCGCAACGCGTTGGCCTATACGTCCCAACGGGTTCAGGGTCGGGACATCGCCGGTCGGTCTGCAAGCGATGTCACCATTATCCACCATCCGGATGTCAGGCGGATGTTGTTGTGGATGAAGGCAGCCGTGGACGGAATGCGCTCCATGATTTACACCGCCGCTTTTTGGGAAGACATGGCACGGGCCTCCGCTCCCGGGCCGGAAAAGGAGCATTATCAGAATCTGGTGGATTTCATGACGCCGATTCTAAAGGCGTACTGCTCGGATACCGGGTTTCGGGTGTGCGAGACCGCCATGCAGTGCCTGGGCGGGTACGGCTACTGCCGGGACTATCCCGTCGAACGCTACCTGCGGGATGCGAAGATCATGTCGCTGTATGAGGGCACCAACGGGATCCAATCGATGGACCTGATGGGCCGAAAAATGACGCTCCATAACGGCGCCTGTTTCAACGCGTATCGGAATGAAATCGACCGTTTCTGTGAAGCACGCCAGGGGCATCCGCTGCTGGGGGCCATCGTCGCCAAACTGGCGCAGACCGCTGAGATGCTCTGGGCCTGCGCGGCCGAGATGACCGCGCGCTTCAAAAGCGACCCGCTGCAATGGGCCTCCTATTCATATCCGGCGCTGCTTGCCTTCGGTGAGGTGACCATGGCTTGGCGTCTGCTCGACTTGGCCGCGATTGCATCGGCTTCGGCGGGCAAAGAGGGGTCGGCCTATGATTTCTACCGGGGCAAACTCTATCAGGCCACCTGGTTCGTCGACACGACTCTGCCCCACACGCAGGCGCGAATTCGATCATGTCTGCGGTCCGGGCGTGAAATTGTGGATATCCCTGATAATGCCTTTTGAATGTTGGCCGCGTCGCAGGCATTGTGGCGGCAGTCGGGGCCTTCATATCCGTGTCGCGCCCGGCACTTTCAGGCGTGTATCGGCAAACGTTAACCGCTTAACCGAACAGGAGGAAGGAACCATGAGAAAACGTTGCGCAGTCCCCGTGTGTGTCATGATCCTGCTTTTCCTCGTTGGGCTTTGTGTTCCCGGGAAGAGTCCGGCCGCCGATGAACGGCTCGCCATCGGCACTGCCTCCACCGGCGGTACGTGGTACCCGCTCGGAGGGGGTGTCGCCAACATGATCAATAAATATGTCAAGGGCTACCATGCCGCGGCGCATCCGTCGGGGGCGTCGATCGAAAACATCCGCGCCATATCGCGCAAGCAGGACACCATCGCGCTGTCCATGCCCGATACGGCCTTTTACGCCTTCAACTCCTTGGATGCTTTTGCGAACAAACCGGTCAAGGAAATTCGCGGTTTGATGTCTACCTACCCGATCGATATCCAGTTTTTCGCGCTGACCAAGAGCAACATCAAGACTATTAGCGACCTAAAGGGGAAAAAGGTTGCCGTGGGGGCTCCTGGAAGCGGCACGGAGGCCATGGCTCGCTACGTCCTAAATGTTTTTGGGATGACCTATGATCACATCGACGAGCAATTCCTGTCGGCCACCGAGACAACCGAGGCGTTGAAAGATGGCAACATCGACGCAGGAATTGTGACCCTGGGAACACCCGCACCGGCCCTGATCGATCTGGCAACGCAGCGGGATATCTTTTTTTTGGACATCCCGCCGGAAACTGCGCAGAAGATCAACAAGGAGTTCCCGGCATACTTCCCTACCACCATTCCGGCGGGCACTTATAAGGGTCAGGAAAAGCCGCACCATACCCTTTCGTGGATGGGGGTTTTTGTGGTCCACCAGGATTTGAGCGAAAAGCTGGCCTACGACATTCTGCAGGCGGTCTTCGAACACAAATCCGAACTGGACAGCATCCATGCCACCTTTAAACAGATCACGCTGGAGAATGCGGTCAAAGGCATGCCGATCCCCTTCCACCCTGGGGCAATTAAATTCTTCAAAGAAAAAGGAGTGATGAAATAGCATGCGTTTCGTTCCGGCAAGCCAAATGCA